>DAOUYY010000231.1 GCA_030665885.1 Fidelibacterota bacterium | reverse complement strand
AAGCGTAGAAAGTGTTCCATAGGTCACGAAGGACTCCTTTGGAGAATCCCTTTCCCGAAGGGATCTCTTTGAGGCGGGAAAACGTGAATATTGAACCGCTAATCCCAAATGGATCTCTATGAGATAAATGCTAATTGTAAGTGAAGAGCGAAGCGTGAATTGTGAGGTGTGAAACATGAAATGTGAATATGTGATTATTTATTCTTTCTTTCTATCCTGAATTATTCACGAACTTTTTATCAATATTGTATCCGTACGGACCTGTCTACCCTGCCTGCGTCTGCAGGACAGGCAGGCAAATAACAGAATTATGTTATCAGCGCATAAATTTTCTTGTAATAGAGCTTTAACATTGCTAATAATTTATGAGTCGTATTTTCTCTTATAGATCCTTCGTACCAATCTCGTTCCCGAGCCCCAGCTTGGGAACGAGTAGAACAGTAAATGCCCCGAAGGGGTGAAATGTTTATAGAAAAGAAGAAATGTGTTAATTCTTAACTCCGACGGGGTGACTTTAATTCTATGTCATATATTTGCGCTGCTATGATAGCAACCAGTGGGGATGAATCTTTTGTAATGCTTGCTATGTTTCCGGGGAAAGCTATTTTGCTTACTGTAATATTATTTATTATTGCGATTTTGGCAGGAATTATCACGGATTTAGTATTAGGTGAAAAGAGGTCTAAAGTATTTGAATGTAAAGGCTTCAGTCTTCATGAGGAGTATTGCGAATGTTTTCCAAGAGGTGAAATTGTTCGGCAGTTACGAAAATGCTCCCTACAGAGATTTCTGCTGATGACTTTTATGGTATTGGCAATTATTACAGTTGGTTCAGGAGTGATTGGTCCTGAAAAATGGAACTGGATAAGAAGCACATTATTCATTGTTTCGTCAGTAGGGCTGTTTATTGTAGCAACTGTGCCGGAACATTTTTTAGATGAACACCTGTGGAATCACGTTGCAAAAAAACATGTTCCAAATATTTTTCTATGGACTTTTGGAGCTCTCTTAGTTATGGCGATTTTAATAGAACATTTCAACCTGGAAAGCTGGATACAGCAGAGCCAGCTCCTGATTCTTGTTATAGCCTGTTTAGTGGGACTTATTCCGGAATCCGGACCACACATGATCTTTGTGACTCTTTTTGCGCAGGGGATGATCCCATTTAGCATTTTAGCTGCCAGTTCGATTGTTCAAGACGGACATGGAATGCTCCCGCTTCTTGCCCACTCTCGTAAAGCTTTCATCGTGGTGAAAATTATTAATTTAATGTTTGGACTTGCTGTGGGGTTGGTCGGATTGCTTGTCAGATTATGATCATTCAAACAAACCCCGATGCTTTTCAATCATCTCACGTACAGCTGGTAGGACAAAAACATTAGATAGATCCATTTTACTAAGTACTTTAATCAGAAATTCAATTTGCAGGTCGAGTGGAGTATATTTATTTATTACAACTGTATTATCTTTTTCTACTAAACATGTGCCGTCTTTGAAGTCTCCCTTACCATAAACCACAGTATATCCAAGCCGCTCGAATGACAATTCAAGTTCTTCCCTGACGGACAGCAATTTAGTCTTTGATGTATTCTTCGGAAGCATAATTTATGTCTCAGAATTTCTATAACTCATTAAGGTTAATTTAGTTTTGGTAGCTATTAAATATTACTAACCCAAACAGGATAATGGAATATAGGAATGATGGAATAATGTTCAAAATAGGAAAAGTAGTTAACATAATAACTCTAATTGGAAAATCTCTCTTGCCATTCTCCCTTTGTTAGCTTTACTTCAAGTGATCCTATAAGTTTTATTAATTCATTCTCAACTTTATAAGCAAGTTTATCAATCTGCTCAAATTCTTCCTCTGTTATCTGTTTTGTCTCCTTAAAACTGATAGTACAGGAATGAAATTCTCCACATGAGCCCAATGCGTAATTTAAATAATGTAAATACTCTTTCAAACTTCGACGACAATAACCTCCTGATATATTCCTTGAAATACTGTGTACCGCGTCAATACTATTAGAAGCTACTTTTTTCAGTTCAAATGGAAATTCTGATAGTATTTTACAAGCTGAAATATAAAGAGATATAGAATCTTGCCATACTCTTCCCGACTTGTCGGGATTAAATCCTCGATTGATATTTTTCCTTTCCATAATTACAAACACTCTATTTTTTTATCGGAAAGTCATGTTTTTAAAATGTAGTATATTCAGAAAATCTCTATATTATATTCATTAAGGTGTGTATGTACTCACTTTTACCATTATTCCACTATTCCATTCTTCTCCCGTCCCGATGCATTGGGACGGGATGAGCGAAGAGAACTATGTTCATTATAAGTATTCACTCCGATTTTCACGTTCAAACATCTCAACAAGTTCTTTAACCCTTTCGGACTCATTACGATTTACTATCAGTAGAGAGCCTTTTGATTGAATGATAATGAGGTCCTTTACACCTATTGTGGAAATAAGATTTTTACGTGAATATATATAGCACCCGCTTGTATCAATTGTCTCCGTATTTCCTATCAATACATTGCCATTTTCATCCTTGTCTTTAATATCGTACACTGAATCCCATGAACCAACATCACTCCAATCAAAATTTCCCCTGATGACGTATACGTTTTTGGCTTTTTCCATTACTCCGTAATCTATAGAATTACTGTGAATTGTTGCCCATTGACGTTTTAATACAGAATCGTATTCAGGAGTATTAATTGCTTTAGAAACAGCCTGAAGACTTTCATAAAGTTCCGGGAGGAAAAGTTTAATAGAGTTCAATATGTTAGTGGCTTTCCAGATAAACATACCGCTGTTCCATAAAAATTCACCGCTTTCAAGAAACCTTTTTGCGGTATTCAAATTAGGCTTTTCCGCAAAAGTCTTTACTTTATGTATCATGCCATTTTTAACTATACTTTTCTTATTAAACTGAATATATCCATAGCCCGTAGTCGGTCGTGTTGGAGTAACCCCAAACGTGATTAGTGCAACGTGGTCTCTGGCATATTTTACACCGTTTTCCACTGCTTCGTGAAAGCTGAAATGGTCATTAATAAGGTGGTCTGCAGGGAAAATACCAATGACCGCATCGGGATCCTTAGCCTCAATAATCGTTGCAGCCAATCCAATGCATGGAGCTGTGTTTTTACCGCTCGGCTCTGCAATATAATTATTCTCAGAGAAATCACTCAGCTCATTAAGAATGGGATTTCGAAGATCCTGACCGGCAACAATGTATATTTTGTTTTTGTCACTAATTTCCTGTAGCCGGTTATAGGTCAGCCTTAGCATCGATTGATCTGATACAATATCAATAAGTTGTTTAGGTCTTCCTCGACGACTTCTTGGCCAAAAACGTTTTCCTATACCACCTGCCATTATCACTGAGTACATTTTTATACCTCTTTAATTAAATTTTTCACTTTAATAGTTCCTTCAAACACCTTTCTTGTAGGACCATTTAACCACAATTTACCTGCTTTTCTTTCAACTTGCAAATCACCACCACGTGTCTTCAAAGTGACAGGCATTTTTTCATTAAAAACCTCTGAAATAATGAAAACAGATGCAACAGCTCCCGTACCGCAAGATAGAGTCTCATCCTCCACACCTCTTTCAAAAGTACGAATAGCCCAATTCCCGGGTGATGTCTT
>DAOUYY010000027.1 GCA_030665885.1 Fidelibacterota bacterium | reverse complement strand
ATGGTTTTACATTTCATAGCCAGTTTGAAAATTAATAAAAAGTGTCTTTATTCCAATTGAAAAATGCGTAAAACACAGTTATAGGTTCTATTTGTACCCCGCCTCGAAGAGATCCCTCCGGGAAAGCTCCGCTTCGGGAATCTTTTTTTTATCTCTTCATTTGCAAAGCCGTCCGCCAAAGGCGGATTCGCGGTACAGATATCGTATGAAAACGCCAATTTGCTGAAATAGCCAAGCCGAGGTAGAAAATATAGTCGATGTATTTCCACTTGTATCTTTCCGGATTGGACCTTTCTCCTTCTAACCGAGCTTACATACAATAATTAAGCGCCAGCAAAATAGTGGTCAGGCGTAGCGATTTTTGTTTGTGCTTTTATTATCTTCCATTTTTAGTTTCTATTATCGTAAAAACCATATCCATAAATAGAAAAACTATTCTAAATATATCTTTTCAACCAATTCATCAATCTTCCGCTCTAAATAGTCTGCGTCTTCCTAATGTTCATCTTCTTTTTTATATTCTAAAACTTTTTTAACCATTTCTTCAATATTTTGACATAAAGCATATTTTTCTTGATCATCCTTGTTTGGGATATAAATTGGCAATTGATTTATATATTTATTTTCATAAGAATAAAATCCACCTCGTAAAGCTGTTGAGATAATTTTTAAGTATTTATCAAGTACTGAGGAATTTAATAATCCTAATAAATACTCATAACTTATTACAGTATCATTTTTCAATAATATACCATATGCTATGAGAGTGCCTTTGTGGCAAAATTTTTAAACTGTGTTAGGACTTCACATCTCTTTCCGTCAGGTCTTAGTACCCAACGGAATCGTGAATCCAGACACACTGTCCGATAGCTGAAACATCAGGCATTTCTTACCGTTTCATTATTTCTTAAATGTCAATTGGTTACACTTTGGCATATACTTTGACTATTTATTTCACGGAAAGGAATATTTGATGGACAGAGAAATTTCACCGGACCAAATCAGAAAAGAAAAAATAATAAAATCCATAAAAATTACCATTTCCTTTTCGACTTCCTTTAAATTATAAGTATCGGTTCCACCTTCTGAGTATCGCTTATTTCTTTTATCGGCAATTAGGCTATCAATTTCATCAAAATATAAGATCAGCGCTCGTGCAATTATGCGGCTTTTCTTATCATTCAACTCTTTTGAAAAAGCTTAAAGTTCTTCATCCAGCGACTTTGGAAGCGTAATATTTATTCTGCTATGTTTCTCAATCATTTTACCATCTCATATTTAACTTAAAAAAACCTACATATTAATACACACGATTTTCAACATTTTTATGTGTAATTATACATTTCTATTAAAAGTAAATTGACCTATATTAAATTCCCTAACGATGCTTGTGCTACGACATCGTTATTTTAAATCTACCAAATTGTTAAATGAACTACCTTGTACCAAGCTTCAGGGTAACCAAGTGTATTCTCAAACCAATTTCAACAATACTGTATCACTTGAAGAGGAGCACGAATTCGTCGAAAATTTCTTTATGAAAATGGTTCATCATTTCCTCTTTCATAAGTGCAAGTGCATCAAATGGTTTTAATTTTTTCTTATAAGAACGTTTGGACGTTAATGCATCATAAACATCAGCTATACTACAGACACGTGCATAGAGATGAATATCATCACCTTTAAGCCCAAGAGGATATCCTGTACCATCATACCGTTCATGATGCTCCATAACGATGACTTTACACTCTTCACTTAATTGATTCGCTTCAGATAGAATATCGTATCCTAGAGATGGATGAGTTCGCATCTCACTCATCTCATCATCGGTCAATTTCCCTTGTTTATTAATGATGGCAGAATTCACTCTGACTTTACCTATATCATGGAGAAAAAAACCTGCACCTAATTCGTGCATATCATGTATAGCTGAGTTTTTAAACAAGGCTTTTGACAATAAAATAGAGTACACTCCAACATTTACAGAATGGGTATATGTATAATGATCATGATAAGTGATGTTGAGCAAGTATTGAGATGTTATGTTATCAGTAAGGATAAGATCAACCATATCAGAAACTCCTTCTTTGAACTCTTTAATATTTTGTACTGTCGGGCTTTTCAGTAATTTGTTCATGATATCAATAGAGGACTTATAAACAAATTTCGCCTTTTCTTTAGGTGGAAAATTCTTATCATTGATAACATCCCTAAACTCTTTTGGTATGAGTTTTTTTGGTTCCCATTTTTCTGGAATCGGCAAATTAATATCGTTGTCCGTCTGAGAACTTTTATCGGTATCGATCACCACATTAACAATACCACAGTCAATGATCTCCTTAATTTGTTTTTCAGAATTTATTTTGAATTTGTTTTTCAGAAAAGGATGTTTAAACCACCCTTGTGTGAGTATAACATACATCCCAATCCCGAGATCATGTGCCTTTATAGTTTTAAGCATTAAGAAGACCTTACTATAATGTATTGTGCATTAAATAAATTTATCTATTTGACATTGTATAAGAAGCTGATTTGTGAGATAAACTTTCATTAAAAAACCTATCGCCTGAAGATGTCTATGTTATGACACCAACATTTTAAATTTATCAAAATTTTTCGTAAATCTCTCTAAAATATATGACCTCTTCACACCTTACTTAAAAACACGAATAGATTAAGGACAAATTTAAAGTGTTCATTAATCCATCCAGGGATAATCCGGTAAAATATGTAATGCATCAGATACCGGGATATATTAGATCAAACACTAAACCACTTGCACTAAGCGCCCGTCACCTGATGGTTACGAACTTCATGCAGACTCCTTAAGAGACTCCGCTGGAGAAAACTGTTTTTTGGGGGGGATAGGGAGGTAGGGTTCTCACTAACTTTTAAAAGATAGAGTACCTATTTAGTCGCTAATTAATATGATTGTTTCTTCTTATACTCTATCCGGCATGGAACAGAGCGTAATAATGAGGCTTATTTATTACTCTTGATTCATAAAGGAATGTTTGATTGATAGAGAAATTTCACCAGATCAAATCAGAAAAAAAATAATAAAATCCATAAAAATTACTATTCCCTTTTTATTGCTTATTGTTGTATTGATTGTTTTTCGCAATATGCTTCACCATTCACTAAGGCGATCTTCCATATTAACGGCATATGCCGAGAATGGAGATATCGGAGACGCCATTTTCTTTTTCCATGGGTTATGTGCAATTCAGATAAAATGAAATAATGATTTAATGGAAATAACTAACACATAATAAAAACAGCCCGTGAAAGGAGTTAAAATTATTGCTAATTTCTACGAAACATCCGGCATTATCATAATCTCTTTCTTGATTGCTTTTGGAATAACTTCCCCTTTTCATTCAACTTTACTCCTTGCAAAAAACGATAGAAAATACAATGTTTCAGCAGTTCCATCAAGAGTTGGCTCATTAGTCGAATAATCCCAGATATCATCATGATATACAACAATATCAGATTGAAAAGGAGCATAGATATCTTCTTTAGATAAGCGAATACCTTTTAAGCTTTTAAAGATTGATGCATATACAGGACCATCATTCAAGCCACCTGTAATCTGTCTTCCTGTTTCCAGTACAATTGCACTATGTGGATATTGAGGAGTATTCCCTCCGGATTCTGGAATTCCTACAAACTGGCTGACTCCCCAGGGATTGCGACCAAGTAGCCAGTCACGGTGTGCTGTCATAAGTGAATGGTATCTTGTATCACCGCTCATCTTTTCATAAAGGATACACTGCATAATAAATGCTGCTGCTAAATTGTTTGAGCACCAGATGAAAGGTATGCCAATATTATAGGGGTTCTCATTCGCTCTTTTCTGAACTTTCTCTATGCCATCTTTGTAATAGTTAATTAGTAAATCCCGGTAAGATTTATCAACCAGATCAAATAGAGCATAATGTCCAATATTCATGAATGGATAGAACTCGTAATGTCTTGCAGTATCTGCTCCCATCCATGATATTGTGTTGATCATTTTCGCGAATTTCTTTGCATCATCAATATATTTTTGCTCACCGGTAACTCTGTACAATTCAGCAGCACCCCATTCCATGTCATCTGCCCACGTTTTTTCATAATAACGATAAGGAGCAAGGCATGGCGTTCCTTCCTGACACCCAGGTTGTTTGAGACCCATTTCATATACTTCTTTTCCTGCTTTTAAGCATTTTGCAGCATAGATTGGATCGCCAATATCATTTTTCCAGATATCATAAGCCATTGCCATAGCGGCAGCATATCGTCCTGCAAGATTAGCAATTCCTGTTGATGTATTTTTATACTCTCCAAGTCCTTGTGGTTTGCCGTTAGCGTAATATACTACACGATAGCTTCCAGGACCCCAACCATAGTCTGCAGAATCTTCATAGGGCATTTTAAAACCGATATGATCGCGATCATCAGCAACTTGATGAAAAAGTTGATCTGGTGCCGGGTGCATTTTAAACATCCAATCCAGTCCCCACTTAGCCTCATCAAGAATATCTGGCATGCTATTAGGAAAAGGATGACCGAGAGCATCTAAATCATCATTAAATTCTCCTTTTATTTCACGATAAGTGAAGAGCAGCCGGCAGACAGTATTTCCTGAAGTCAAAAGGTATCGCAAATAATCACCAGCATCGTGCCATCCTCCGCTGACATCAATGTAAGTGCTATCGGACATGGGCCCATACATACTGCGCCCATCCTTCTGGTGACACACTTCGTCAAGAAAAGGGTTATACCCACATCGCTGCTGGCGAATATACTGCAATATAAAATCTGGATATTTATTGTAAATATTTTCTCCTAAACTGAATGGTAAAGATTCAAAATCAGTACCAGAAATTTTTACTTTATATCTACCTGATTTTTTGAACTCTGTAAAATCTGTTAAGTAGTGATTTTCAAAATTACCAAAATTACCAAGATTTTTACCAAATTTTTTATTCTTCCATACTTTATTGTCATTTTCTAAATTAATAATCTCTAATTTGTATTTTTCAAGAGTCTTATTAGAAAATACGATAGCTATTTTTTGTTCAGTCGGCAAATATCCAACTTGGTTTACACGAATAAATATTTTGCTCTTTAGGTTTTCTGCATAACCCAAGCTAGAAATGAGGAAGGTGTACAATATTAACAACTTTAGTTTTTTCATATATTGCTCTACATTTAATCGATTTTAGATGTTTTCATGTTTTCTAGTCCAACTTTTTCAATTACATCTCGATATGTAACAAGTTCAATTCCATTTTCTTTTATTGTATCAACAAGCTTTTTTGATTTTAATGCATTTAGTTCAGCATTTCTATGTTTGCTCATATTTTCTAAGCCGTAAGGATTCATATCTTTAAGTGCGCTCATTTCGGGATTGTCTTTTCCGATGTGAAATACAAAAAGGTTTAGATTTTTGGGTTCTATTTTATTGATGTAGTGTATTAGAGTATCTATTTTGGTTTGTAAAGGCGCAGAATATATTCTGTTATTGTAATTTTCTCCAAAAGCACCTGAAATGCCTAACTTATATTCTTCGGCTAATTTTACCACAATATCTCGATATTCAGGTGTTTCACTTATCGTTGACATATGAGTATCAAGGTAATCTATCCTAAGACCAGATTTTAAAGCTCTCTCAAGTTGGGCTCTTAATTCCTTCTCAACCTCATCGATTTTTGGATTGTTGGCAAAAAATAATTTCCGCGATGGGAAAAAATAACCGCAGCTATCTACCAGCGTTGGGGCACCTGCAGCTCCAATAATAGGCCCCCAGCGATAATTTTTCCATTCTGCATTCAAGGTCAGATGAACTCCAATGGATACATTGGGATAATTCTTTAAAATATCCATAGCCTCCTGGTACCAGGGACAGACAAACATCACCGACGCTGAAATCGGCAGGCTGGTCTCTAGCACCTGTTTAGCCGCCATATTTACCGAATGACACATGCCGATATCATCACAGCGAATCAATAGCTCCGCGC
Organism: Fidelibacterota bacterium; assembly: GCA_030665885.1. GTDB lineage: Bacteria > Fidelibacterota > UBA2242 > UBA2242 > UBA2242 > BS750m-G69. Next base: position 10,119 of record DAOUYY010000027.1, on the reverse strand, counting down.
CCCTCTTTTCCGGTGTCTTGCCGCAATTCGAAAGAAAAACACCAGCAATAATAATAAAAATAAGAAGTAGGTTTTTCATAATATAAGCAATTTAAATGTTCTAATATGAAACGCCAATGGAAAATATATGAGTTGCATCGAAAATTCCAAAATCCTGATAGGCATAATCAAGTCTTATTTGGGTTGATGCCACCATTTTCCGGATTCCCATTCCGAAAGTAAACCCTCTTTCATCGTAATTTCCCATGTAGCCGGTTCTTAATAGTAAAAGTTGTAGATAGGAATATTCGGCACCAATTTTTATTTTTTCCAAGTAATCCCCCGGATGATTCGTCTCAAATCCTACAACGAGAGAATGAGTTTCGTCCGCAACGGACAACAGTGACAGCATATTTAGACTCAGACTGAAACTAACTGAAAACGGCATGGGAAATTTTTCGATTTCGTTATTTTAATTCTCTGGAGAAATTCTGCATAACAGCACCAAACCTGATGCCGTGATTGAGAAAGTCATAGGTAGTGCCGATATCGATCGCCGGTTCGCCCTGATAATAATCCTTTAGAGAAATCGTAGTATCTCCCATAATAACCGATCCTGTAAGGACACTGCCGAGATTCTGGTATGCATATTTGGATCGAACGCCAAACGAAAACCGGTCGCTAACTTTCTTACTATATGGCAGCCCCACTGCATAACTGGTTGGCTGAAACGTTCCGGTCTCCTCATATCCATGTTAATTATAAGCAACACGGGTACCAATAAACTCGCCATAATCCATTGATAGAAAATCAACACCCACAACACCAAATCTTCCGAAATTAACAGCACCTACAAAGGAGTTATAATTAATATCCGCAATTCCGTTTGTATAGTTGGCATTAAAATCAAGTTTAGTTGTTATCCATCCCAGTCCTGACGGATTCCAAAACACCGTATTGGAATTCTGAAAAAGTGTCAACCCTAGTTCTCCCCGACCAATAGCTTCGGCAGAAACCGGATTTTCCAAAAAACGAAATCCAACCTGACCCTTCTTAACCAGTTTACCTGAGTTGAAAAATTGTTCATTAAACAAATAAGCAGCACTACTGATAGATATTTAGATTTCATGATGGACCCCTTATCGCACAAGAATGAATTTTACAAATTGATCAGGTAAACTTTTTCCGTCTAACGTTTTAGCTTCATTAACAGCAAGACTATAGATACCGCTGACAACATACTGATTATTATCAGTTTTCTGAAACCAGATTTGCTGATCTGTTCCAAAATGGTTGATAGCATAAATAAAATCACCGGATTTTGTGAATATTTTCAATTTGCATTTATATGGTAAATTCACAAAGGAAATTTGACTTGGTTTTCCAGGGTACCCATATATACCGGCTCCCGTACTGGCGGAGTTAGGCACAACCAATACTTTGTCTGATTGATCCAAACCAGCAGAGAGTGTTTAAATACTTTCTCTTTTTGTCAACGAAAAGGCTGGCAAAATCGATATTTTACCCATTCCGTCGAATATGTTATTCGGGAATTTGAGGAATTATGCAAAAACCAATATATAAATATCTGGATTTGTGACGATAATTTTACATTAAATCTACCAAGAGCAAAAAAAATAATGATGCAGCTTGCTCAAAAAGGTATTTCCGAAGGTATGAAGATATCTTTGAGCAGTTGGACCAACATCTATTTTAAGTTTCTCGATTTGGCTAAAGCGGCAAATGTGTCGATTATCAGTTATGGTATAGAATCTGCCGGTGAAGAAATACTGCGGTTTTATAAAAAACGCGTCGATCTAGCGAACGCTAAAAAACTAATTGAATATGCGAATAACATTGGATTATATAGTGTCGGTAATTTTATCTTCGGCGCACCGATGGAAACAGAGGCAAGTATTTTGAAGACATTTGATTATATCCAGAGTGTTCCTTTTGATAACGTGAATTTAAAAATCTTAACTTATATGGTCGGTGCAGATTTATATGCCACTCTTCCACGTGATATTAAAAGAGATAATAAAAGATATGTGCTTGCTTGCAAAGAGAATGGATTAAATCAGTTTTCATTAGAAGAACTTATTCAAAAATTGACACAATTCAGAGATAATTACCACCTTTCAATTTATAAGAATCAGCAACCAAGATATTTCTATAATCCTCACTATTTGCTAACCAATACAGTATCATAGCTGGATTTTATTAGCGATTAACATTTTAAATTTTGTATCGTCCTGAAATAGGTTGACACTCAATAAGGAGAAAAGAGGATGTTGTATGTCGTCAAAAACTTTTGACGACATACAACACCCTACCAGTTCTGACAACTGCTCACCGAAAATGGTGATAGTAAGAATTCATCGGATAATGATGAATTTCTTAAATATTGATTGTCCGTCCGGTGTTTCAATGTGAGCGATGTAGATACCGCTTACAACGACTTGCCGACGAGAGGTTACCGAATTCCAGGTCTCATCACCCGTACCGTCATCATGATACAAAGTTCTGATTAAGTCCCCTCTTTCAGTAAATATTTGGATTGTACACTCTCCTGGGATATTCAGAAACATGATTTTATCACGGTCCTCTTGGGTTCCATACTGATGTGATCGCATGGTAATATTATAGGGATTCGGAACAATCCGTATCTCTTCCAAAGTCTCTCCCGGTGGTCGTTTAAGAGCCGCCGGCAACACAGTCGTTGTATAAAACCGGCTGCTTTCCAAAGGTCCTTTTGGATTCAGAGTTCCGTCATTATTTGAACCGTCGTTAAATGCGGTTATATAGTAATAATAAGAAAAGCCACGAATTGCCGTAATATCATCGAAGGTGTGAACCGAATCCGGCATAGTACAACTGAATATTTTCTGGTAAACCGTATCCTGTTTTTCAACAGCACGATAAATATTGAATCCCGCAAAATCAGCGGCATAACCCTGGCGCGGATCTTCCCAACTTAAGCGAATCCGGTTTCCCATTCCCCTAACAGTAAAATTCTCCGGTGGATTTGGCGGTTGCGGAATAATATAACCGTTTTCAAAACATTTCCGTGCCCGGCTAAATGTTTGTAAAATAGAGTCTTTACCAGTATATACCCAGGCATTTTTATAGTCATTACGGCTGCTCGTAGTGCTTCCACCGGGAAGAATATAGTTGCCGGATTGTACATTCCAGTTCCTACCGATTTCCTCACACAATTGCCGATTAATTCCACTGATGCCTTCCGCAACGACAATGCGGACTTTTTCTCCGGGTTCCAGTGTATAAGGACCAAAACCGGCAAGGGCTGAGGCGCCCCCGGCATCAGCCAGATCTTCAGGATAAGATACACCCCTTTCATCCATGTGGTCATAGCCGCCATATTGGCCGTTTTCAGGAAGCCTGATTCCGGCGAACATTTCCCAGAGAGTCCGCATACCATTGACATCCCTTCCGTTACTTGCCGAAGCCGGATGCGTATCATTTCCGTTCCAACCCATGACCGGTAAATCGGGGTTATCCGACGAATCATCCGGACCATTATCAGCGTGTAAATAAATCATACCAATGTGTTGAGCATTTGTCAGGCGACCGTATCCCTGTAGCAATGGCCCACCAATATTATCGTAATCCAGGCTGCTGACTTGCCCCAGCCAGGCCCAGGTACAGCGCATTGAATCGGCGTTAGAATCACCAGTAATGTAATTGGCATAGTTTTCACCACGCTGTGTTACCCACATATATTTTCCCCAGGCGTGCTCTCCTCTCACATACCAGGCTGCTTCACGGTTCGCATAATGGTCTAACCATCCCAGGTACAGCTCTTTAACCATCTGATCCGGCAATTCAATCTCATCGTCAGCATCCGTGTTACCAGTGTTTTCCAAGATAAATTCAATAATAAAATAATTGTCATGATACTGTTGACTATTGGCATAAACGTTTCGGGTCATTGTGACACCGATTGGAGTGTTGACCGTGTTTACTACCTTGCGGTCACAGGGTAGACTCGGATCAATGGCGTCAATCCCGGTATTGACAGACGAAGACAGCTGATCGTCAACATAAACATCCGGCGGATCAAATTGGGCAACCATTTTATGCTCGATTGGAACCGAAGAACCCGGTTCCATGCCCCCCATGAACGCCGATTTGTAATTCCAAAAAGTATTGTTCTCATCCATAAAATCTCTGCACACCAGCCAGGTGCGAATAATGCAGAAATTGTCCTGATTGCTGTAATTTGCTGGCCAGCGAAAACCATCGAAAAGGCCGGTACTGGGATTGGAGCCCCATTCAGCTCCTCTGGCAGAGTAGTAATGGTGCATAGAACCGATTTTTATCCATTTTTTTAATTCCGGATCCAATTGTCCCCGTGCAGGGTTCACTAATGAAACCAGAATGAAAAACATTAATACATACGAATATTTTACTGTTTTACGCATTGAGTAGTCCTTTATATCAGAATCCATTATTATCACCCCTTGTTTAGAATGATACTTTAATGCCGAAAGTAATATCACGAAGGTAGAGAAATGTAAAATAGGTCAAGTTCGGCATATCGATGTACGCTTTGGGTTCAATGACTTCGTTCTGGACCCATGACTTACTGCGTTCTATCCAGGCATCATCCGAGTACTGCAAATAACGTTCAGAAATCAGATCATAATACAGCACACGTGGTTCTGGTGATTCTATTTTATTAATATCAGCAACTGACTGCATCGGTATATAGGTCGTACCATTGACCCGATAATCACCAATCCGGTCATCACCGTTCTGAATGCCCTCTTCCCAGTCAAAATGCAACGATTCCATGTAGGCAATCCTATCATTAAAATCACTGTAACCGGCTGTACTGAAATGCAGGGTATTCAGGAGGTTGGATACATCGACAAAAAACTCAATATCTGTCGGACCTACCTTGAAGTTTTTATTTAATCGCAAATCAATATTGAAGTAATCGCGATATTGAACATTATCAATTAAATTTGGCAGATTCGCCGGGTTATATGTGCTTATCCTTCCCGCTTTCCAGGTCGTTAAAAGATTCAAATTCCAGTCCCCCAGAACTTTTCCATATTCAGCCGGCGAATGAAAATTCAAATTCGCACGAAAATAGGGTTGGGGAACCGGTCGCTCCTGGTAAGGATTATTTTTCTCATAAATAATCTGATCTGTCCGGTTTTCGTACAGGTATCGCATTCCAAAATAGCCACTTGTCTGCACCATATATGTATAATTAATGAAGCCATAAAACCATTCCCCGTGATTCTTTTGAAGGGTTATCTCAAATCCGCGGATGTCTTCGTAGCTGTCCGTTCCGGCTCGGATTACTCCTACCGATTCATCGGAGCTAATATAGGTTGTCCAGCTGGGTTGATTGGAAATGTCTTTATAATAACCGGCCAGTTTGAATAGATATTGCCTGAAAATATTATGCTCGTAACCGAGTTCGTACGCAATAGTCCGAGAATATGGTAAACCGGGGTCCCCCAGGTATGAAACCTGCCCATAGCCGGAACGGTGCAAATTGAAACGATACTCCGATGATGCCAGTGAGTTAAAATGACCATAGTTAAAATAAAGTTTGGAATCTTCCGTAATCGGATGAGAGATTGCCAGCCTGGGATTTAGCGCTGAAATCGCCTTTGATTTATACATTGGAGCCAGCTCTTCCAATTCCTCACCATAAAATGAATTCAGTAGAGTATCGTACGCCACCAGTTCATACCAGTCGCTATTGGCATTGGAATAATCCCAACGGAGTCCGGCATTGATAACCAAGGATTCAAATTCTACCTTGTTTTGAATATAAATCCCCAGGCGATATGGAGTCGATACCCGATCATAATGCGCCCGCCATTGCATTGAATAGGGATGCTCAAGAGCCGAATGAATATCAAAGTCGGTGATTACCAGTTCAAATCCGGTTTTTAGTTGATTGAAGTAATTCCATTGATTGGTATAATTACCTTTAAACGTGCCGGTAACTACCCTGGAGTTGTCCCGTCCAAAACCCATCCAGCCACCCAGATCAAGTATACCACCCGGTGCCGCATCTGACAATTTTGGATAATACCCGTATGGAGCCTCATCCACAAAGAGTCCTGATAAAATCTCGACATTTAACGTAGTATCCCGCGCCGGCGTTGCATAGGTGTGATAGCGGTTATTCATTACCGAGATGCTCAGTTCATAGAATTCTTTATCACTCAAAAGATGTGTCAGTTTGGCGCCCCACTGATTCCGGTAAATGTCTGTAGGAGTATAATAATCCGGCATATACAGAACTTCAATCGCACTGGCCCGGTCTGCAACTCCTTCCGGTCTCCTCAGTACTGCCCCGGAAGGGGGAATTTGCCACTGGTCCGGACAAATAGAGTACAGTTCACCATACAAACCCGATAGTGTTAATTTCATCTTATTACTGATATCTGCCGTCAATTTAAAGTGTAAATTTTGCTCGTCATAGCTATCCCTGTAAAGCGGAACGATAAACATCTCATGAATATTTTTATAGGAAGCAAAGAAACGCAGATTTCCAAAAGGATCATTTAATACCGGAACCGGACCCCCAAATCCCATATCGATGTTATAATCCGGTTTAATAATATCACCCTGACGACGGTGATAATATTTCCAGAGCTGTTGTACTGCGGCCGGTGTAAGATCATTGGTCGGATCATCATCTTCCAGAGTTGCCTGACTCACCGAGTTAAAACCTTCAAAGGGAACATATTGATTTTGCTGATAACGATCCCAGGCGCCGTTACTGGTTCCTGTCCAGCAGACATCGGGATCGATAAAGGGTCGGGTAAAATAAGTGTCAGAGGCATAAGCGGAAGGCCCCCGATGTTTAGGTGCCGGTGGCCGGTACTGAAGAGTTGCCTGACCGGAATAGCGATCGTTATTGCCTTCCCGGGCAACCACATTGATAACGCCGGAACGGGCATTGCCGTATTCGGCATTGAAGCCTCCGGTCTGTACCTGAATCTCTTTCACCGCACTAAGGGCGATAGTAGTATAAGGAATATTTTCACGTTCATCATTCAAGGCCATACCATCCAATAAATAGACCGCCTGACCGGAACCGCTGCCACGGATATTCATCCCCTCAATACCGGCCTGTAATCCAATAATTTCCGTTACACTCTGAACCGGCAGATTTTTGATCTGTTCAGCACTAATATCCAAGCGGCTATTGGATATATCCTTAGCTACAACGGGACGACTGGCAATCGCAATTACCTCTTGCATACCGAGTACCTGGGATTGCATTTGCACATTTATTATCATCGTCAAGTCAATGGCAACATATGCATCCTGAACAATCACAGCAGAATAACCGATAGCGTCAAAACGTAAAGCATGGATCCCCGGAGGAACATTCAGTATCACGTAATATCCATCCTCACCACTGGCTGTTCCCAAATAGCTGCCTTCAATCATGATATTCACACCAATCAGGCCGTCACCTGTTCTTGCATCGGTAACACGGCCACTGATCTTGCCCGCAGTTCCGCCAGTTAACAGTAATGGTGCGCTAAGCGTCAGCAACAAGACCAACCCAGTAAATAACTGTCGATTTCTCACCTATCCCCCTTTAATTTCAAAGAAATTCTTTACTTCAACAGCCGTAGGAAATGACAAATATCCGACCGTTACAGGTAGAGTGCTGGTTATTATTTATCATCGATTTTTACCCCGTTATCACCTTGAAAACTAATTTATATAATTGCGGACAAAAATCAAGTGAAACTTGCAGCTTCCCTTGCAGTTATTACAAAAGACTTTTGAATCCTCGCTTGGACTTTTGTATATTTTCATATGTTATTGATAACATAAAGAGAAGTAATTTAAATTGCAAGTTATTCGTGAATTTTTTAATACGTTTATATGTTTTCTAATCCTTCTTAAACTTAAAAAAACAATCTACCATTTAATAACAAGGAGTGGTCATGGCGGTCATTGCAATTGATTTGGGCGGCACAAAATCATCCGCGGCGCTCGTTTCACCGAATGGCACCATTTTAATTCGTCAAAAAATGGAAATTACCCGCAAAAGCGGTGCCTTAGTTAGTGAAATTTTACAGAAACAGATTTTGAAATTAATCGAAATGGCGCACAAATCAGACCAGCAAATCTCCGCTATCGGAGTTTCGGTGCCGGGTATCTATTACTCCCAAACCGGTCACGTCTGGGCGCCTAACATACCCGGCTGGAAAGACTACCCTCTACAACAGGAACTGCAGGATATTGCCCCGGAAATTCCGGTTAAGATTGACAGCGATCGGGCTGCTTATATTTTAGGTGAAACCTGGCAAGGTGCTGCCAGAGGATGTACTAATGCTATTTTCGTTGCCGTCGGTACTGGTATTGGAGCGGGAATTATGGTTGATGGCAAAATTTTACGCGGACATGAAGATATTGCAGGTGCTACCGGGTGGATGGCATTGACGCCCCAATTCCGTGCGGAATATATGCGCTTCGGTTGTTTCGAATATCATGCATCAGGAGACGGCTTAGCACGAGTAACCCGAGATTTGATCGATGAAACTCCGGATTATTACGGTCTCTTACGCAATCCCATCCCGGAACATATCAGTTCCTATGATGTCTTTGAAGCCTTCTCCGCCGGCGATAAATTAGCCCAACAGGTTATCAATCAAGCAGTTAAATTCTGGGGGATGGCGACCGCCAATTATATCAGCCTATTTAACCCTGAAATGATAGTCTTCGGTGGCGGAATTTTTGGTCCGGCGATTCAATTTATTCCTTTAATCATAGAGGAAGCCCGGCGATGGGCTCAGCCAATTGCATTTAATCAGGTTCAGATCGTCGGATCAAAAATCGGAAGTGAGGCAGGACTTTACGGCGCCGCCAAAATTGCTCTGACAGTCACTCAACAATAATCACGTGGTGAATATGTATAATTTTCGTTCTGTTTTCAGTGCAGCATGTCTCGGTATGTTGCTGTTTGGAATTGTGATGATTTCACTGGGAACCATTAATACATTCCTAACTGCTAAACTCGGTCTTGATGAATTGACGGTCGGTTCTCTGGCAGCTCTGCTAGCGTTTGGTATCCTTGCTGGATCGCTCGTATTTGGTCCGGTTGTGGATCGTTATGGTTATAAAATCGTGCTCATCGTCTGCGCCCTGCTTATTCTGATCGCCATTGAGGGAATTGCCTTTGCAAATGCGTTTTTCTTTATTCAGCTTTCCTTTTTCCTGATTGGGTTCGGCGGTGGCGCAATTAACGGCAGTACGAATGCTCTCGTTGCCGATATCAGCACAGAAAACAAAGGCGCCAAGTTAAGCCTACTTGGCGTTTTTTACGGCATAGGCGCCCTGGGAATGCCGGCTGTACTTGGAATCATGTCTAAATATTTTTCATATGAAAACGTTGTAAAAGTCATCGGTCTGGCAGTTCTACTGCCAGTCATATTTTTCATCTTTATCCGCTTCCCGGAGCCTAAGCAAAAACAGGGATTTCCTATTAAAAAGAGTTGTGGTCTTCTGAAAGATATGACTCTGGTCCTGATCGGTTTCATCCTTTTCTTTGAAAGTGGAATCGAAGGGATCATCAACAACTGGACAACCACCTATCTTCAAAAAGACGTCGGTGTCGACACAAGAGATGCTCTGTTCGCACTCTCATATCTGATTATTTCACTGACGCTAACCCGGTTAGTCCTGGGCAGTCTGCTGAAGCGGGTCCGGTCTTACATTATTCTCATCGGCTGTTTGTGCTTTATTCTTGCCGGAACACTTATCATGATGTTCGCCGGGAGCTATGCAATAAGCATTTTAGGACTGACTTTTCTGGGAATCGGTTTTGCCGCTGGCTTTCCGGTAATGCTCGGTTATGTTGGTGAAATTTATGCAGATTTATCCGGTACTGCCTTCAGTATCGTCTTTGTAATTGCCTTATTAGGAAATATGCTACACAATTATCTGACAGGCATAGTTGCTTATAATTATGGGATCAGACATTATTTGACTATCGTTCTGGTTAGTGTCACTTCCATGTTTATTCTGCTTCCAATCATACTGAAACGAATGGCAACTAAAATCAAAATATAAAGGAATTGTTTATGCTTTTAGCAAAAGAATGGTTAAAAAACACCAGAGAAGTCA
>DAOUYY010000053.1 GCA_030665885.1 Fidelibacterota bacterium | reverse complement strand
GCTCCACTTTAATATTTTTAGTTCCGGCACGATCTCACTCCTACCGGTATTGCATTCTTTGCTGTAAATCTAATGGTTACTATACTTTAAATTACTATAAATAGCCTATCATGTTACATATATATGACCTGGTAACTAATATTTCCAGGAAAGGAAAAACCTTTCGCTTTATTATATTTTTAGGGAGAAGGAATTCAGGTGGAAGAATTTGCCTACTTTGGAGGTCTACATTTTCCACTCTGTGAATTTTTTCCTATTTTTTAGCAATATGTATCTGAACCGCCTTCTCAACTCTTTGAGAAAGAGGAACATTTGCCAGCCATCTTTGAAACTGTGTGAAGCTCTCATCTCCGGCAGAGAAAGTTACATGATGTTTCTTCAATTGTTGAAATTTATCTATTCCAGCTATTGGATTTACACAAAATACACCATAAATCGTTTCAACGGTAACCTTAGATTCAGGATTTGATTTAACCCGGTAACGAACTCCATATTGCCTTTCTTCCTTTGTTGGAATCTGCAAAATTGTGTTCGCCTTTATGAAATTGTTCTTAGATATGTGATTTGGAAACAATAACAAAACTGAATTATCAGCCAAAAAATCAAATAAATACAGATAACCATCAACTGATGATCTCGCAGTGATATTTAATTCATCTCCGTCTTTTAAATAATTATTCTCAAGCTGTAAATCTAATGATATAGCAGGGTTTCTTTCCCCTTTGGTAGGCTCAATTTTTGCCCTTAATTTTACCCTGAATGTGTAAACTTCACCACTAAAACTTGTCATATTTGCAAATTGAATTTTCTCATCAACAATGTATCCGCCGACAGATGAAAGAGCAAATATACTCCATGCGGTCTGTTCTTCTGCATGTTTTCCGGTTTCACCTAAATAATCCGTTAATAAAGATGTAATAGCGACCTCTTCAGGCATAGCTTTCTTGATAGCACATTCGCGGGCAAATGCGATGGTCCTATTTTTTGCATCTGCTGGAGAAACCATATTTGAAAAAACCATTGTGGTATCTATTTCAACCCATACTGCTTTTTTCTGTTCATCGGCAGTTGGTTCGGATTTAATCGGAACGTAAAAAACTAAAAGAAGCAATATAATGACGGTGTAAGCATTTTTTAACACCATAACTCCAAATTATGAATAAGTCTACTTAAGAAAACTCCACCTGAATAAATTCAGGTGTTATCTCAATATCTTGATAATATTGCGGTTGAGACAACACCATAATTTATTATGGTGATAAAAATAATTCTTTATATCAAGTAACCACTTTAGTGGTTTACACTTTATGGACAGACACTAATGAATACCTTTCTTACTCTGTTCCAGTATTGGAATCTTCTTTATACAGTACTATCACCCTATTTTCACGATTGGGAGTAATACCTGGAGTCTGCTGACGGTTATTAAGGCGTCGAGCTTCATACGGCACAAATTCCATAAGATATGCCTGAAGTTCTCCAATTGTAAGTATCTTGTCTTTATTCTTATCAGCCTCTCCTTGAAGACCCTTTAAGAAGTAATATGTATAAAGGCTATGTTTTTTATCCAGATACCATGAGCTAACTTCTTCTCCTGAAGCAGAGGTAAATTCTGCCAGGTTATCGCCGACTATATATTCGCTTTTGACTTCCAGCATTACAGGACTGATATTCTTAATTATCATACCCTGGTCACTAGCCCCGGAAAAACATGCATCGATGACTACTGTAATATTTTTTGCTGAGATACTATTTATCTCCTGGTAGAATTCCTCAAGTGAAATTCCTCCAACTTTTACATAGTTGGGATCACAATCCACCGGTACAAAAAAGCCTCTCTTTTCCTCTGGATCAGGAGCTCCATGACCAACATAGTAGACAAACACATCGCTCGTATCTTTTGCAGAATTCTTTAACTTCTGAACAGCGGTTCTGAATTGCGAATTTGTAGCATCTTTAAGGAAAATAATATTTCCTTCCCTGTACCCAAGCAATTTGATCAAATACTGTTTCATAAACTGTGCATCCCTGTGTGCAAAATTTACATCTGGTATATCCGGATTATCGTAGTCTCTATTACCAATAATAAGAGCCACCGCATCTTTTTTAATTTCCACGCCTTCCGGGATGTTCAATTCTATGTCAATCGAAAAGTCTTCTAATTCAAAATCTTTTAAATCTTCTCTTCCCTCTATAACAAATTGTTGCATTGTACTTATTCTTTTGCTAAATGCAAGTTCAAGTGGAATATTTAATTTACCGTACTTTTTATAATGCTCTGAAATAGTTATGAAGACTGGTACTTCAGTAGCAATGCTATTAGTATATATATTAAAAGTAATGTCCTTATATTCACCCGGTCCGAGTGTATCTAAATCAAAATGTTCAAATTTCTCATTTGCTGCTTTGCCTGCAAAAAAGACATTATCTCCAATTCTAATAGCAGCATGAACCTCTTTTGCAAAACTTGTTCCCTGGTTTTGAATTCTTGTAGTAACTTCAACTATTTCTCCTGGTTCGATCATACCATTACCAGAAGCATCATTGATTATAATTCCTGTTTTCACCAAATTTATGTTATACTCTCTGGTTTCGAACTTAATACCTATAGGTGGTGGATTAAAGCCATAAGCTTCCGTTATTTTACACATTAGATTTACTTCATAGTTTGGAATTTTGTAAGTTGCAAGAAGAGGAATCTCAATGATTTCTTCTTCATCTGGTTCAATATTTCCTATCAGATATTTAGGCTTAAAACGTAATAATCCTTTTGGGAAATCTCCTGCGATCGAAAGGGCAATATTTTGTCCTGTCCCCTCACCATCGTTCTTTACTGCAAAGATTAATTTTCCCTCCTCGGTTGCATCCAAAAATTTGTTACCGGAAGGTTCAAAAAAATTTAAGGAGGCTTCTAGTTTAGGCGGCAGGCCTGAAATTACGCTGCTTATACTTGCAATGCCTATTCCTGCAAATTCGCTAATTTCATCATAAACGATTTCCCAAAGTTTTACTGTCTTGTCTTCACTGGCGCTGGCTAAAATCTTGCCATCAAGATTAAAATCAACAGATTTTATATTCCTTTTATGAGCCCTTTTCAAGATTTTAATAAGAGACCCATCATAGGACTTCCAAAAATATAAATTTCTATCTTCAGTGCCCCCTATGAGGATATGGCCATCAGGGTTCGTAAAAGCAACAGACATTACCGGGCTTAAAAGACCTTCATCAATAGTTAAAATTAAAGATAAATCGTTGGCATTCCACAATTTGACATTTTTGTCCCAGCTACAACTTGCTATCGTCTGTCCATCAGGACTAAAAGCAACTACGTTTAGCAGTAATGATTGAGAGTTTACAGATTTTATTAATGAGCAATCAATAGTACGATATAATTTTATTGTTCCATCATCGGAACTCCCACTTATAAAAGTTTCGCCATCAGGATTGAATATTGCTGCAATAACTTCTCCTGTATGATGCTCTAAAGTATGTAAAGGGTTCATGTCAGAGGTCCATACTTTTACCAGATTGTCTGCGCCACCACTAACAATTTTTCTACAATCATTACTAAATGCTAAAGATTTAACACAGCCTTCATGAGCTTTAACCGTCATGATCTGTGAATAATCCTCTATGTTCCATATAGTAATATCCCCATCAGCGTTACCACTTATTAAAATTTGTTCAAAAGGGTGAAAAGCAAGTGAGGTTATATAAACTACGCCACCTTCCAGATTGTGTAAAAATAATTTTTGATGTACATCCCAAATTTTTATCAACTTATCATCGCTACCGGTTGCCAATAGGGAACCATCACTATTAAAAGCTACAACATTTACAGTTCTTGTATGCCCTGTCAATGTAGTGATTTCTTTTATTTCTTCAATATTCCGGTCACATCTGGAAGTATACCTTTCATCACCATATTCAACTGAAACAGAAACTAATCTTTTACTCCCATCTTTGAATAACTGAAAATCACCAATAGGTTCAAGGTTAGCAAAGTTGTCACTAAATTTTTGAGCTATATTTCTTGTCACTTGTAAACTGCCTATTTGTCCTGTTGAAGTGACCTTAAGTTGAAAACGTTCCCTATCTGCGTGATATTTAAGCAATTGGATTTCCACGGGACTAGAATAAGTCTGTTCTACCAGTATTTCAATATCCTTTTCAATATAATCTCTTTGTTCAGATCTCTTTCTTTCATATTCAATTTGTAGTTCTTTACGTTTTTCTTCATTATTCCTTAAGCGTGCTTCATAAGCAGTCAAAGTTTCCCATTCACTTTTTGGACTTTCATCTATTTCTGCTTTGATAGCACTATCTAACTCAGCGGTAATGACATCATCAAGAAAATTTAATTTAGAAATTAGAAAATCTAATTTTATTTGAGCCTCTACAAGAGTAGCAGTCTCTGCTTTTATTAAATTAGAATCAAGTTCTTCAGTAATAGCTTGGTCAAGAACTTTATCCTTATCCTTAGGCAACAATGAATTCCACACTTCCTTTGTTTTATCAACAATACTTTCCTGACAATATGCTAAGTTATAATATGATAGAATAAAGCTTAGAAAAACAATTACCCCAACACTTATATTTAGGGAAATCCAAGACTTAAATACAGTTAATAATGAAACTGCATTACAGCTTTTAATGGAGTATGGTAGTAATTTCTTTTTCATTTTAATATACATCTTCCCTCAGGAGTCATTCCACTTTATAAATTTCGCCTTCTTTGTGAGTTTCTTTTTCTTTATAATAATTATTAATTGCTTCTTGTAAGTCTTGAAGCGTCTCTTTAGGTAATAGCTCAATATGGTTCTGCATTCTATTTGTTAATTGTTTGAATTTTTCATCAGATTCTTCTAGTACTTTTATATTCTTTTGAATAGATTCTTCCAGCGCCCTTATATTCAATTTGGCTCTGGCTACGCTTTTGGATATAGCCTCAGACATTACGTCTAAACTGTCCACCATTTCACGCCTGGTGTAAGTTAATTCTTTCATCATTTTTGCAAAGATGTTGGTAATTTGCTTAGACTTTTGATTTATCTCTTCCATAGACGTTAAAACTTCATCTACACATTTTTGCTGTGTGTCTAATTGCCGATTCAAGGAATCCAATCTAGCTCTTTCGATTTCTAAGGCATCATTGATAATTTTTTCTGCTCTTGACATTACTTCTTCAGTAGTTTTTTCTACATTAGCATTGAGAGATTTGTCAACATAGTCTGTTGTCGCCAGTGAATACTGTGGTGGAATGAAGTTCATTGAAGAGCATCCTATGAGAAATATTGAGATTACAAAGACAAATATAGGTTTTGCATACTGCATGACAAACCCTCCTTTTGTTCCATTTTGGTTTTTCTTTAATAAATACAACGTTACTCCAACATAAAAGATACGCTCAATTTACACCCTCTTTTTTAATATTATAAACTATTTTTCAATAATGCAATAAATTATTTTAAATATAAAAGTATTTGTGAGTTATTAAAGAGGAAAGTAACAGCGTACATTTCCACTTTGTGAAACTTTTTTTGACTCTGGCTCAGCATTCTTGCAAATCTCTTTTGCATATTTGCACCTTGGATGAAATCGGCAGCCTTTAACTGGACTTATGATTGAAGGGATTTCGCCAGGAATTCCGAGAGGTCTGCTGTTTTCTGAATATGATTTAGCAACATCAAGAAGCGCTTTTGTATAGGGATGCGCTGGAGTTGTTGAAATTTTACCCGTGCTTCCATATTCCATCACTCTCCCAGAGTACATAACCAGTAAATTTTCTGAATATTCCAGAGCTAATTCAAGATCGTGTAAAACGATTATTAGACTGAGATTTAGTTGTTCTTTAAGTTTGGTCATTATTTTTAAAATCTCGATCTGGGAAAGAACATCCAGGGCTGTAAAAGGTTCATCCGCAATCAATATAGACGGTTCACCTGCTAGTGCTGCTGCGAGAGCGACTTTCTGGATCATTCCTCCAGAGAGCTCATGTGGGTAGGATTTTGCTACTCTTTTTGGATTATCTAAACCTACTAAATCAAGGAGATCTATGACATGTTTATTTCCTGATATACGATTTTTTTTATAGTCAATGGGAAGTACATCGAAAATTTGTTGGCCGCACTTAAGTACAGGATTCATTGATGATACAGGTTCCTGGAATAGAATTCCAATTTGCTTACCCCTGATAGTTGCAATTTCTCTTTCGGTAATAGATAAAATATCTTTTACTTTATTTTCTTGTGAAAACAAATTGATATTTCCAGATGTTTTTGCTCCTTCAGGTATTAAGCCAAGAAGGGATTTGCATAAAAGACTTTTGCCACCGCCGGATTCGCCAACTAAAGCGAGCGTAGAACCTGCTTTAAGAGTAAAATCAATCCCTTCAATTATTTTTATATGTCTTCCTTTAATCTTGAGAGATAATCCGAAATTATGAACGTCAAGTATAGTTAATGAATCCATTCTATCGTTTTAATCTTTTCTAATTATTCCACTGCTTCTAAAGAGCAATTTTGTATATTGGTGTTTTGGATTTGTGAAGATTTTATTATGTTCAGATAGTTCCACGAATTTGCCTTGTTTCATAACTGCTATTCTATCAGCAAGGAATCGAACAACTTGAAGATCGTGTGAAATTAATAGGTAGGTAAGTTTGTACTTCTTTTTCAAATCCAGAAGAAGGTTGATAATATGTGCTTGGATAGAGAGGTCTTGTGAGGAGACGGGTTCATCGAGTATAAGTAATTCAGGTTTCGGAGCAAGTGCTCTTGCGATGCAAACTCTCTGTTTTTGACCTCCGCTAAGTTGGTGAGAAAAGCGTTCAAAGTGTTCTTCATTCAGCCCCACTGATTTCAATAACTCGATAGTTTTTTTCTTTTGAGATTGTGGATTGCGATTATTTCTAATACCTTCCCCGATTATTTTGCCAACACTCATACGTGGATTTAGAGAACTATTTGAATCTTGGAAGACAGGTTGAATTTTACGTCTTAATTTCTGTAGATCAGTTTTGCCAATTTGCCATATATCTTTGTCTTTAAAAAAAATATTCCCTGCAGCAGGTTTCACAAATCGTAAAATTGACATTGCTATTGAAGTTTTACCACTGCCCGATTCACCGACAATTGCAAATGTTTCATTCTGCTTTACAGAAAAAGATATGCCGTTCACGGCATTGATCTCTGTAGATTTGTGGAAATTGTACCTGTTTCTATTAATGTATTTTACATGAAGGTTACTGACTTTAAGTACTGGATAATCTTTTGAATGTTTTGGGTTCATTTCAAATTGGTTAGTCTGAATTTTTAGGATCAAATATATTTCTTAGTCCGTCTCCGAGCAGGTTAAATCCTACAACGGTGATTACTACTACTATTCCTGTAAATGTTGATATCCACCATCCGCCGACAAGGTCAATTCGCCCCTGGTTAAGAATAGTTCCCCAACTGGCATTCGGCGGTTGTACTCCCAATCCTAAAAAACTTAGACTCGTTTCGATAAGTATCACAGTGCCGATTAGAAGGGTAGTTGATACTATAATTGGTCCAATAACATTAGGGAATATATGTCTCATCAGAATGCGTTTTTTGCTTAAACCAAGAGCAATAGCAGATTTAACATAAAGCATTTCTTTTACTATAATGACTTCACCTCTTACAATTCGAGCGATTTCCATCCATGAAAAAAGAGATAGCACAAATACAGTTAACCAAATTGAGGGGTGACCAAAGCCAACCGCTAATAACAGTATAAATAATTTGGGAAATCCGAGAAGAACGTCAACTGTTCTCATTATAATTTGATCAAGCCATTTTCCTATAAACCCGGCAAATAGTCCTGTCACAATTCCAATAAAAACTGCTATAGATGTTGCTATAATACTTACTGTAAGTGAGATTCGGCTGCCGTAGATCAATCTACTCAAAAGGTCTCTTCCATAAAAGTCAGTGCCCAGCAAATTATGAAGTGATGGTGGTTTTAGAATCTTTGAAAGGTTCTGAGCAAAAGGGTCTTGTGGTGCAAGAATCGGTGCAAATACTGCACAGATGCAAACAATTCCCACAATTATCAGACCAATTCTTGAAGACCTATCATGCCAGAGTTTTGAGATATGTCTTTTCATTAATTGTAGTTTTCTTTAAAACGAATTCGTGGGTCTGCAACAGCGTAGGCTATATCTGCGAGCATATTTCCAATAGTTACTGAGATGAATGCCAAGGTACTTGCTGCTAATATTATTGGATAATCTCTGCTTAAAACCGCATTAACCATAACCCTTCCCATACCAGGCAGAGAAAAAACCACCTCTATTATAACAGCGCCACTGAATAACAATGGTATTGAAAGACCCAAAAGGCTTATAAGAGGAATAAGAGCATTTCGTAAACCATAAGTAAATATTACCTTACGCCGTTTAATTCCTCTGGCTTTTGCAGCTGTTATATAGTCAGAATTCAAAGATTCAATCATGCTTGTTCTGGCATATCTGTAAAAAGTTGCAGAGATTGCTAAACCGAGAGTGAGAACTGGTAGAATCAGGTGTTTCACATAATCAAAGATTCGTGCAACAATGGACAACTGATAATGGAAAACTGATATAAGTTGTGATGCAGGGAGAAGATTTAGTTTAATTGCAAAAAGGCTTAATAGCATCAATCCAATCCAGAAAGCTGGCATGGAGTAGAAGAATAGCATAATCGTTGTTAAAAAGCGGTCAATTGAAGTTCCTTTGTAAATTGCAGATAGGATTCCTAATAGTGTCCCAAAAATTGAACCGAATATCAGAGATAAACCTGTTAAAAGGAGGGTGGAAGGAAGAGCATCAAAAATTATATCAGAAGCAGGTCTGCCGCTATTAAAGGAATTTCCGAAATCAAAATGGGATATAATTCTATAAAGCCATTTGAAATATTGTACATATATAGGGTTATTTAAGCCAAATCTTTCTATAATAATTTCTTGTGAACCCGCACTCATTGTCGGAGTAAGGAAACATAAAGTAGGATCACCGGGAGCAAGGTGTATAATTAAGAAAGTAATTGTAATTCCGATAAATACTACAGGAATAGCTCCAAAGAGCCGCCTTAAAGTATAGGCGATCATTAAACACTACTCTTCAAAAATCTTGTCAATTTTAGTGTGTTCTTCTTTAGGTATCCACCAGTCTTCAATTTGGATATATGATCCCCTTTTATCAAATTTTATATTTTTAAACCGACTATGAATAGCAATACATTCTAATTTGTAATAGAGCCATGTATAAGGTAATTCCGTCGAGAGTAACTCTGCTATTTTATCCCAATATTTCTGTGCTGTATTCCTATTAGTAGAATTTTTAGCTGCTTCCTCTAAAGTGTCATATTTCTTTGAATAGAAGCCAGTAAAATGAAATGGTGTAAAGAGGGTAGAACTATGAAAAAGCGGTGAAAAATCCGCTTTCAAGCCCACGTTCCAGCCAATCAAAGCAGCGTCGAAATTCTTCAATGGAAGCATTCTGCCGTACAATAATCCAGGTTCTACAACCCTTGGAATCATTTCAACGTTGATTTTTCTCAGTTGCTCCTGGATCATGGTTAGAGCCTGTTCTCTTCGAATATTTCCGCTATTAGTTATCATTTCAAAAACAAATTTGGTGTTGCCTTTATCGAGGATACCATCGCCGTCGCTATCCCTCCATCCTTCTTCACGAAGATATTTCTTAGCCAGTTCGGGATTATATGGCCAAACTGTATTTGCTTTTTCATTATAAGCCCAGAGAATTAGTGGAATTGGTCCGTTCATAGGAATTGCCATTCCATGGTTCACTACTTCAGTAATGGTTTCTCTATCAATTGCCATTGTCAGAGCTGCTCGCACTTTCTGGTTTCCAAATAGTTTATGAGGTTTGAGTAATTTGTCGATTTCAGGTTTACCTTCTCCGGACTTTTTTAGAGCTTCTGCGTAGCTATCAGGGCAAATAAGATTCCAACCAATAAAATCGTATTGTCTTCCTAAAAAGCTAACGGGTCGTATAATTATCTTGCCTTTATCCCAATCCTTTATCAATCGTGTAAAATCTCTTGGCAGGATACCCTCTACAAAATCAACTTCACCAGATAACAATTGTATAAAGAGATTAACGTTATCTGGTATAACTTTTAATATTACTCTATCAAGATGGGGTTTTCCTTTTTTATAATATTGATCGAACTTTATAAGAGAGATTGATTGCTGAGTTTTCCATTTTATATATTTAAAAGGTCCATTACCAATAGGCTGCCTATTAAAATTTGCTTCGTGCATTTTATTAGCAGGAATATTTTTTAGCAAATGCTCCGGAACTATATATCCTTCAACAGCATCCATCAGCATTGTTTGAGTCTTGTGGTTGAAATGAAAAACCAGCGTTGAATCGTCTTTAGATTCTACACTGGTTATGCTCTCTTTAAATGATATTCCATCCCAGGCTAATAATGGGTCTGTTTGCATATTGTAGGTGAAGACAACGTCTTTAGATGTGAAACGAACTCCATCGTGCCATAAGACATCAGTGCGAAGGGTAAAAGTAATGGAAAGGCTATCAGGTGAAAATTCCCAGTTCTTGGCTAATTGTGGTGAAAATGTAGCAAGGTCTTCATTGATATCAGCGAGTCTTCTAAAAATCAGACTGATTACATCCCTAGCTGGTTGTGATAATGCAGTTAGAGGGTTTAAAGTTTCAGGCTCACCGTTAATGCCTATTACTAAGGTTCCTCCATCAACAACATCTTTTTCGGTAAATATTTTGCCAACTCTTTTGATGTTATCTCTGTTGCTGTCACAGGTAATTAGAGTGAGAATAACTAGCAGTGTAAGATATTTTTTCATTGATGTTAATTGTTTGATTAATTATGTAATGTTATTGTTTTTTAATTTCCTTTATTTTCGATACGGCTTCTGATATTGTATACGTTATTTTTTTAAATGAAAAGGGTTTTTTTATGATAAAATCAACTGTTTTGTCCAGATATTTATTTTCATCTATGTTTAACGCCCAACCGGTTATCAAAATTATCTGGGTTGAGTTATTTATTTTTTTTATTTTTTCAGTTAGCTCTTGACCACTCATCTCGGGCATTCCTAAATCGGTAATAACAATATCGTAATTATTCTCTTTAAAATCATTTAGGGCTTTATGGGCTGAGGACATAGTTGTAACAGTATGCCCCAGGTCTATCAATAGATCATAGAGAATCGATAGAATATATTCTTCATCATCGATAACTAATATTCTACATGGTGATGTTTCGGTAGGCTTTGCAGAAGCAACATCGACGCTTAATTTTTTCACGCTGGGAAAGTGTAGAGTAATTTTGGTTCCTTTTCCAACTTTGCTATCTACGTTTATTCTGCCATTATGACGTTTTACAATTCCGTAGACTTCGCTCATTCCCAGACCTGTTCCCAGGACACCTTTTGTAGAAAAGAATGGGTCAAATATTTTCTCAACGGTTTCTTCAGTCATCCCGATTCCAGTATCTTTAAGCTCCACAATTACGGTATTGGCTTCTTTTTTTGTTTTAATTGAAAGTACGCCTCCCTCAGGCATAGCATCTACTGCATTGAATATGATATTTGTAAAGGCATTTCGTAAATCTGAAGAATCACCAATAATATTAAGGCTTTCTGTTAGTTCTAAAGAGGGTTCTATTAGTATTCCCTTTATTCTCGATGCATCACACCACTTTGGACGAGTAATCTCGATTACTTCTTCTATTAGATTCTTTAAATTGATTGTTTCGGTGAGTTTACCTTTTTTAGGGCGGGCAAATTCCTGTATCTTTCTGACTTTTGATGCTCCGTCAAGGGCAGATTTTTCAATCATATCCAGACTGTTTAAAAGATATTGATCAACTGTTTGTCTTTTCATTAATTGTACTCTACCGAGAACAACAGTTAATACATTGTTGAAATCGTGAGCAACTCCGGAGCTTATTTGACCTAGAGCTGACAATTTTTTCATCTGGGCTGATTTATCTTCTAATTCGCGAGTTTTAGTTACGCTTTTACTTATTAGAATAAAACCGTCGAGTTTGCCTGATTCAGATATTATTGGATATGTTCTTTCTTCAAAAAATTCGTCAAAACGTTCATCAAAATTTACGGAGGGAATGATAGAGCCACTTTTTAAAGTATCTTTAAGAGGGCAGTCTATACAGGGTTTGGTCTGATTTCGAAAGACTTCATAACACCTGGAGCCTACTATACTTTCACCTATTCCAAGAATTATATTAGCGGCGTGGTTAGACTCAATTATTGTGAAATCCGAATCACATAAGGCAATAAGATCAGCAATTCTATCGAAAATAAACTTGAATTTATCTTTCGAAGATAGAATGTCTTTTAATTTATTTCCAC
>DAOUYY010000057.1 GCA_030665885.1 Fidelibacterota bacterium | reverse complement strand
GTTCCTTAAGTCTCCGAGCTGCGTCCTTATGTTCCGGATCAAGGTTAACAACCTTTTCAAACTCTTCAACAGCTTTATCTACTTCAGAAAGTCCTATATAAGAGCGGCCTAAATGATAATGAGCTGATACAATATTTGGATCCTCTTTTAATATTTCTTTTAAGCATTCAATGGCATCCTTGTATTTTGCTGCCGCTTTATAGGCTATCGCCAGTTGGTAGAAACCCAATGTGCTACTCGGACTTTTTTCCCGAAGCTTCTTGTAAGATTCTATACTTTTAGATATTTCTCCAGTATGGTAGTAAGACAGTCCTTTCCAATAATATGCCATATAAAGGTCAGGTTCAACCTCAATAACATGCTTAAAAGCATTAATAGCTTTGGAAAATTCTGTCGCACGAAAATAGGATATCCCAAGCTTATACATGGCAAAACTATAGTATGGCTTCAACTTTAGAACTTTTTCGTACTGCTCAATGGATTTTTCTATTTCACCGGAAACGTAGAACAGTTCACCTAATTTCAGTCTTAAATCAATTAAATCAGGATCAATCTTTAAAATTTGCTGAAGCTTATCAATAGCTTTAGGAATTTTACATTGCATTTCAAATTCTAATGCCTCTTGACGAAGTATTTCTAACTTATCCATTTTATATACCTCTCAATAATAAAACTTAATAATTAATTTCCTTTAATAATATACGCTAATTATTGATAAACAATTAATCATCTACTTTATACTTTTCAACACCGATTTTATAAATATCATTCCCTTTCGTATCATTAGCAACATAAACAGGAAAATTTTCAACTTCCAGTTTCCGAATGGCTTCGGCGCCAAGATCACTATAAGCGATAACTTCTGACTTCCTTACAGATTGGGCAGTTACTACAGCTGCGCCACCGATAGAAGCAAAATAAACGGCTTTATTTTTTACCATTGAATCGATGACATCTTTTCCACGAGGCCCTTTCCCTATCATTCCTTTCAATCCAGCATCCATAAGAATTGGAGAATATGGATCCATTCTATAGCTTGTAGTTGGACCTGCAGAACCGATAGGCTTCCCTGGTCTCGCTGGCGCAGGACCCACAAAATAAATGACTTGTCCCTTTATATCAAACGGCAATTCTTTCCCCTCTTTGATGAGCTCAACTAATCGTTTATGAGCTGCATCGCGTGCGGTATAAATTGTTCCACTAATATATACTTTATCCCCAACATTTAGCTTTTCCAACTCTTCAGTTTTTAACGGTGTATTCAAGTGTATAACGTTTACCATTTTAGACTCCATTATTTTCTATTTATATTTATTAAGATACTTAAGTTAAATCTGTCAAAGTATTACATGATTTTGGTACCAATTGTCGAAAGCGGAATTGACTCAAGTCTCGATTCTGTTCCAACCATCAACACCTTTAATACTATTGAATTACAGCACTTTTATGACGATGGCAATGGCACTGTACATTAACAGCAATAGGCATTGAAGCAATGTGACAGGGTTTACTTAAAATCTGCACAGCTAAAGCCGTTGTTCTGCCACCGAGTCCCTGCGGTCCAATACCAAGCTTATTAATTCGCTCTAATATCTCATCCTCTACAACCGCCCATTTTGGATCGGGATTCTTTTCCGTAAGCGGTCTAAGCAGAGATTTTTTTGCTAGAAGTGCGCTTTGTTCAAAACTTCCACCGAGCCCAACACCAACAACGACAGGAGGGCAGGGATTACCACCGGATCTTTTTATTCTATCTATAACAAAATCTTTCACTCCTTCGATTCCATCTGCAGCTTTCATCATTTTGACTTCACTCATATTCTCAGCACCACCACCTTTTGGAGCAACAGTTATTTTGATGGTATCGCCTGGAACAATGTCTGTATATATCAATGCAGGCGTATTGTCCTTTGTATTTTTCCTTTCAATAACTGGATCGTCAACCATGGATTTTCGGAGGTATCCATCTATATAACCTTGTCGAACCCCTTCATTGATCGCTTCGTAAAAATCACCACCTACTAAATGTACATCCTGCCCTAATTCAACAAATACAATAGAAACACCAGTATCTTGACAAAGGGGCATTTTCTCCTCAGCAGCTAATTTATGATTCTCAAGTATCAAAGATAAAATATCTCTTGCAGTGGAAGATTCCTCTTTTTCCATATACTCTTTTATTTTTTCAACTACATCATTGGTAACATAATAGTTAGCGTCTATACACAATTTTTTAACTATTGGTGTGACCTTTGAAACATTAATCTCTCTCAAAATATCCTCCTTTTTTTATTCACTTAAAATATAAAACAGATATATTTTAGAGGCAATTGTCAACCATTGAATTTCAAGATTTAAAACAATGCAAAAAACAAATTAAAAACAGGATTAAAAAACTTGATTATAGAAATACCATCTTATAAATTCACCATTTGTTATGAAGATTCGACTTAAATCATTAAAAGAAGGCCACCAAATATTAGAATATTCCTCGTCAAGGAGTGATCTTAATCTTACAGATAATTACTTTAACAGCCCAATTACCATAACTCTCTCAATAAATAAAGGCTCCACTGAAATTAGCATAAACGGTGAAATTCAGACAATAGCAGATCTTGAATGTGACCGATGTTTATCTCTCTTTCAACAAACTCTTAAATCTTCATTTAAAATAATTTTGAGCCAAATAGATCCAGGTGCAATGAATTGTGATGAAAATATAATTTCTTTTTCTTCAAATACAAGTGAAGTGGACATCATACCTCAAATAAGAGATGCATTGATTTTAAGTGTACCTCTTAAAAAATTATGTCGCAAATCTTGTAAAGGTCTGTGTCCAAAATGTGGTGCAAACCTCAATATAGAAAAATGTAAATGTTATACTACCTTTATAGACTCCAGATGGGAACCATTAAAAAAATTATTAATCAACGTTAAGGAGGAATAATAAATTGGCATTACCTAAACGAAAACTATCAAAATCAAGAAGAAACAAACGAAGAACTCATTGGAAATTAACTGCTCCAACTGTTGTTAAATGCCCTCAATGCAATGAACCGAAGCTGCCTCATAGGGCTTGTCCCAATTGCGGATATTACAAAGGACGACCTGTTGTCTCAGCAAAAGAGAAATAAAATATTTTTACTGAACAAAGCCTTGCTAAATAGAATGAAAATAATTTCTCTCTTGGATTTTTTTTCAATGAATTTTATATGTTTTTATTTATATTTTAGTATCTAATTCTAAATCAAAACTATATATTAGCAAATAATAAATGAAGGTGCATTTTGAACAAGTTAAGAACTACAATTACTGCTATAGGTAAATATACCCCTAAGCGCATTTTAACAAATCCTGAACTTGAAAAAATGGTTGATACCACCGATGAATGGATTCGCACTCGAACCGGAGTTGTAGAAAGACATATTGTCGAAAAAGGAGAGGCAACATCAGATATGGGAGCAGCAGCATTTGAAGATATGAAAAATCGATTCAGCGTTGACCCACTAGATATTGATCTAATAATAGTAGCGACTGTAACACCAGATATGTTCTTTCCATCAACCGCAGCTTTGATCCAACATAGTATCGGTGCAAAAAATGCCTGGGGTTTTGATCTATCCGCAGCGTGTTCCGGTTTTTTATATGCTCTTGTTGCGGGTTTACAATTTATTGAAACAGGTCAACATCAGAAAGTGCTTATATTTGGAGCAGACACAATGAGCAGTATTACCGATTATACTGACCGTAATACATGTGTATTATTCGGAGACGCTGCTAGTGTAGTGCTCCTTGAACCAACAAAAGGTAACGACGATTCAGGTATTATAGATTCTATTGTTAAAATGGATGGAGCAGGACAAAAATATTTATATATAGCAGGTGGTGGCAGTAAAAACCCGCCTACACATGAAACAGTAGATAAGAAAATGCACTATTTATATCAGGAAGGGAGACCAGTTTTCAAATTCGCTGTAAGTAAAATGGTAGAGACTGCAACCGAAATTCTTGAACGCAATTCATTAACTGGTCAGGATATTACTCTTTTTATACCACATCAAGCTAATATACGTATCATCAATGCATGCGCAAGCAAACTTAATCTGAAAGATGAACAGGTGATGCGAAATATTGATAAATATGCAAATACCACAGCAGCAACTATTCCACTTGGTCTAATCGAAGCAATGGATGAAAAAAGGATAAAAAAGGGAGACATAATACTTCTCACAGCTTTTGGTGGTGGCTTTACCTGGGGAAGTCTTCTCTTAAGATGGGGATTCAACTATGGGTAAAACCGCTTTCGTTTTTCCAGGACAGGCTTCTCAATTCGTTGGGATGGGATTAGACTTTTATAATAGAAGTACAATTGCTATAAAGTTTTACGACTACGCAGAAGGAATTTTTGATTTCCCATTAAAAGAATGTTCGTTTTATGGACCTTTAAAAAATCTAACAGAAACAAAAGTGACCCAGCCAGCAATCTTTGTTCATTCCCTGATAGTTTTTGAAGAACTTAAAGCAAAGGGCTGCATACCTGATATGGTAGCAGGCCATAGCCTTGGCGAATATTCTGCATTGGCTGCGGCGGAAACACTTTCTTTTGAAGACGGCTTAGAAATGGTTAAAATACGTTCGGAACAGATGCAGATTGCTTCACAAAATCACGATGGTACTATGGCGGCAATTGTCGGCCTGAGCTATGAGAAAGTAAAAGAAGTTTTAAATACATCCGGCTTTTCTGGGGTATGCGAAATTGCCAATTACAATTCTCCTACACAAATAGTTATCAGTGGAGAACCTCACGCTGTCCAACCGGTTATGCTCGAATTGAAAAATGCTGGCGCCAAAATGGCAATTGAACTTTCAGTAGGTGGAGCATTCCATTCAGCTCTTATGGGAGAAGCTAAAGAAAAGTTAAAAGAAGCTCTCGACTCTACCGATTTCAATTCACCAAAATTCCCAATTTATTCAAATGTTACAGGAACACCTACAACAGAACCGAATGAAATAAAAGACAGATTGTACCGGCAGCTCACTTCACCGGTATTATGGATGGATACAATAAAAAATATGATAAAAGACGGCGCAGACTCCTTTCTTGAAGTAGGCCCAGGAAAAGTTCTTCAAGGACTCATTAAAAGAACAGCAACCGATGTTAAAATACAAGGAGTTTCAAACTTCGAAGATCTGGAGAATTTTCAATGGAAATAGATTTCAACGGCAAAGTAATAATTGTAACAGGCTCCGGAAGAGGAATTGGCAGAGAGATAGCTGAATCCTTTACTAAAAATGGAGCCACTGTTATAATATCCGATTACAGCACTGAATCTTTAATAGAAACGGAAAATTTATTTACAACTAAAGGGTATTCATTCAAGGCAATTCCATGCGATGTAACAAATAGTGAAGATGTACAAAACCTAATAGACTTAACTTATAAAGAATTCGGAAAGATCGATGTTCTAATTAACAACGCAGGAATTACTAAAGATAATCTAATTTTAAGAATGAAAGATAAACAGTGGGATTCCGTAATTGAAACCAATTTAAAGGGTGTTTTCTTAACAACCCGTGCATCAGTAAAATATTTTTTGAAACAAAGATATGGAAAAATTATCAACATAAGTTCGGTCGTCGGTATAACTGGAAATATCGGTCAATCTAATTATTCTGCAAGCAAAGCGGGAATTATTGGTTTTTCAAAATCAATCGCTCGAGAATTAGCCATCAGAAACATTACAGTAAATATTGTTGCACCGGGCTTTATAGATACTCCAATGACATCTGTTTTGCCTGATGGGGTAAAAGAGGACTTTATAAAAAAAATCCCCTTAAAACGTATGGGGACACCAACAGATATTGCGAACATAGTGCTATTTATAGCATCACCATTAGCAGATTATATAACGGGTCAAGTTATAAATGTTGACGGTGGAATGGTAATGTAAAACATATTAGGAGGATAAAATGGAGCATTTTGAAAAAATCCAAGAAATCGTAGCTGACAAATTAGGTGTAGAAAAATCTAAAATCAGCATGGAAGCTTCCTTTATAGATGATTTAGGCGCTGATTCTCTGGATACAGTTGAGCTCATTATGAAAATGGAGGAAGATTTTGACATTGAAATTCCAGATGAAGATGCTGAAAATCTTCGAACTGTTGGCGATGTCGTTAAATACCTCGATTCCAAAATAGAAAAATAGATAAGATTTTTCTATGGAAAAAAGAGTTGTTGTAACCGGGTTGGGCATCATTTCCCCTATCGGAAATGGTGTTACAACCTTTTGGGAAAACCTCCTTAACGGCGTTAGCGGGGTAGGTATAATCAAAGCCTTTGATACTGAAGGTCTTCCGACAAGGATATCAGCAGAAATTTCAGATTTTGATCCTCTAAATTACTTTAGTAATAAAGAAGCCAAACGGATGGATCGTGTTGCAATGCTCGGTATTGCGGCTGCTCAGGAAGCAATAGAAGATTCTGGCTTATTAAAATCAAGTTACAACTCGGAACGAGTAGGGGTAATTACAGGATCCGGAATCGGAGGAATTAATACATTTGAAACTCAGCATGAATTACTCTTAAAAAAGGGAAGACGATTTGTTAGCCCGTTTTTTATTCCAATGATGATTCCTGATATCATCGCAGGTTATATTTCAATACGCTGGAAATTTTTAGGTCCCAACTATTCGGTCTCTTCCGCTTGTGCTTCATCATCTCATACAATTGGAATCGCTTATCAACATATTCGCTCTGGAGATGCGGATGTTATGATTACTGGCGGTGCTGAAGCCAGTATTACTCCTCTTTCCTTAGCTGGGTTTACAAACATGAAAGCTCTTTCAAAAAGGAATGATGAACCGGAAAAAGCAAGCAGACCTTTTGATCTTAAAAGGGATGGATTCATAATGGGCGAAGGTGCCGGGATTATTGTTTTAGAGGAATTGGAATATGCCCGTAGGAGAGGAGCAAATATCTACGGTGAAATTATAGGCTACGGTTTTTCTGCTGACGGTTACCATATAACAGCACCTCATCCTGAAGGAAAAGGAGCATCTTTATCTATGGAATCCGCAATCCGAATGTCTAATCTGCCCAAAGAAGCCTTTGGATATATCAATGCGCACGGAACATCAACCCTATTTAACGACAAATATGAAACTATTGCAATTAAATCTGTATTTGGGAAACTGGCAAATAACATTAATATAAGTTCAACTAAATCAATGACAGGACATTTACTGGGTGCAGCGGGAGGTGCCGAATTTATCTCCTTAATATTATCTCTGAAAAACCAGGAAATCCCACCAACTATTAATTATGAATTTCCTGACCCTGATTGTGACCTCAATTATACACCAAATAAATCACAGAGAAAGGATTTTATTGCGGGATTAAGCAATAATTTTGGTTTTGGTGGTCACAACGCAGTTCTTGCAGCTAAAAGATTCGAGTCTTAACTAATTTTGGTATTTACAATAATAAAACGTTTTTTTAAATCTCCATCTGATATTGAGAAAAAGATGGGGTATGTTTTTAGAAACCGTCAACTTTTAACAATTGCACTCACCCACCGTTCTAAAACCAAAGATAATCATAAATCCTATGAGCGGTTAGAATTTCTCGGTGACTCTATCCTTGAATTAATAATCTCTGAGTATTTGTATAAAAAATATCCAAAAAAATCAGAGGGGGAACTAACTCTCTTACGCTCAATTATAGTAAACAAAGATTCTTTATATGAAGTGGGCTCAAGTTTCAATCTTAAACAGCATTGTATCGTTGATAGAAGCTTGAACTTAAACAACTCATCCACTTTGAAAACACTTATATCCAGTATGATAGAATCTATAATTGGTGCTGTTTACCTCGACCGTGGTCTGAATGCAGCAAGTTCTCTTGTACATAAATGGATTATTAAAACAGTCAAAGAGGAAGATTACATTTCCAAATTCAACTATAAAGGTCAACTCTTTGAGATCTGCCAAAAGAATGGAAAGAATTTACCACAATTTAAAACGGAAAAAATTTCAGGCCCTGATCATGCCAGAACCTATACTGTATCGGTTTATTTAGCAAAAAAGAAATTGGGAACTGGAAAAGGCTCTACTAAAAGATCGGCAGAAGAAAGATCTGCAAAAGAAGCACTTATAAAATTATCAACTAATCCGAATAATTCACAAGCAAATGATAAAAGCAGATTAAGTATTTAAAATAGTGTTACTTATGACTCTTAACTACAGTTAAGTCAATTTATATTGGATTCTCCTTCTAAAGCAAAAATTTGATCACGAAGTTTAGCAGCAAGTTCATAATTTTCTTCATCTACTGCCTTTTGAAGGTTGAATTTTAATTCAAATAAATGGTTTAATCTTTTTATTTCAGGAATTTCATCATCCATCTCTTCGCTTTTCTTCAGTTTCTCATGAGAAATCTGTCCTGCCTCTCTCATCACTTTTTCTGCTACATATATAGGAGCTCCCATTCGGAGAGCCAATGCCATGGCATCACTTGGGCGAGAATCTACTTCGATTAATTTACCTCTATCCTTTTTTTGTATAAGGACCTTGGCATAAAATGTCCCGCCAACGAGATTACTAATAATAATTTCCCGAATTGTAAGATCTAAATTCACCATTACATCAGTGAAAAGATCATGTATCATTGGACGTGGCATCTCAACTTTTTCCAGAGCAAGAGCAATAGCCTGCGCCTCAAATACCCCGACAATTATTGGAAGCTGGCGACTACCTTTAACCTCTTTCAATATAACTGCATATCCCTTACTAGGAGGGTAATACATTATCTTTTCTATCTGTACTCTAATCATATCATTTATTACAGCATAATCAGACTAAAATATAATAAATAACTAAACACTCTCTGCCAAAGATTTTTTCAAAATATCAATCTTTCTCACAGGAGTTGGGTCAGTTTTATAATTTACTGCCAGATACCAGGAAACAAAATCACCCAGATATATTAATGAAAACCATCTGGATAAGCGAGAGATTCCTTCTGATTTAATCTCCAGTATCTTTGCAGGAAAAGGTTTACCATCAGTATCATTCTCCAGCAATTGTTTTGTAACATGTTGACGAAGAGCAATTCTTTTTGAATCCTCATTATCTATTAGAAAAATCACGGATATTCTTTTAAAAACATCAATTAGGTTTTCCCATCCAACAATTTCGTTATGATTCATCTCTGGAATTGCATTATAGTAGGCAAGGATTTTCCCATTTTCTGATAACTGAGTCGTCCAACGGCGAGCTATCATTACTGTTGAATCTGCTACGCCATATATCACAGGAATTGTACCACGCAATTCTTGAGCTATATTATACGCTTTATTAGGAATTTTATCCGGATGATGAGCCGCGGCAACTTCCTCAAGGTAACTTATAGTTTCATTGACATCATCCAAATGGTCAGATAAGGTTAACCCTAATTTTGAAAGAGAAAGCAGTAACGGAACAAATATAAAGCCAAAAGCCGTTCTTGGAGGAAACCCGATCGGTATCTTAATATGTTTATGAACACCTGCTCTTGTAGATAAAATTTTATTAAAAATTCTTTCAAGCTCTCCACCACTTGAAATTCCAAGTAAATTGGCTTTTCCATCAATTCCTTGACTCAAACAAGATAATGTCTCTTCAGTATTTCCTGAGTAACTTACAATAATCATTAATGTTTTTTCATTTACATAATCAGGTATAGAATAATTTCTTACAACTTCCATCGGTACGGATAGCTCATCCCTGAGTAAATTTTTAATAAAATCACCGCAAATAGCTGATCCACCCATACCACAATAAACTATATTGTCAATTGAATCTGAAATATCAGGCAGTTCAATCTCTTTAGCTATTTCTAAAGCCTCTTTCATCTGATTATGAAAATCGAGTATAATATCCAGCATTTTTGATCCATCAACATCATAGTTAAATTTTTCCATAAATAGCTCCTGACTCTATATTAAGTATTTTTTCAACTAACTACAATATGTCAAGCTCATAGAAATAAGTCATTGTTCAAAGTTGCGATTCCTACATTTCGTGTTGTAGAATTTATACATCATACTTCCAAATATTTCGTACCCTTATCATTTCATTACCTTTTATCCAACGCCCATCTTATAAACTAACGTTATATCCTTACATGTTATCTCTTTATGTAACTTCTACATTATCAGGTTCTACATTCATTTTATAAAATTTATTCAATATAGTATAAATTTCAAGAGCATTATCTGCACTTAATATCTTTTCAGCAATTAATTCAGCATCTTTAATACTAATATTTCTAATTACTTCTGCAACTTGCTGAAGAGCACTAACACTAACACTAACAGACCTAATTCCTACAGCCACTAATCCTATAAGTGCATAAGGATCAGACCCCATTTCACCGCAGACATTTACAGGTATTTGAGACCTTTTTGCCGATTCTACAATTTTACTTATTGCTTGAAACATTACTGGGTGATAATGATTTTTTATCAGGCTACTTTTCCGCTCTGATCCAATTAAAAACAATGAAAGATCATTTGTCCCTATACTGAAAAAATCTACTTCACGAGCGAGATCATCTAAAATTCTCATAACATCTTTTGTCTCGATCATTGCACCCAGATTGATTTCTTCACTAAAAGCTGTTCCCTCTTCACGCAACTCTATTTGAACATCTCTCAGTATTTCTTTACACTTCAGCACCTCATCAACACTCGAAACCATTGGCAACATTATCTGAATTGAGCCATACACACTGGAGCGCAGGAAGGCACGTAATTGGGAACTCAATAGAGATGGATTTTCGAGACAAAAACTTATCCCACCCCAATCGTCAAAAAGTTGATCTTGACGAAACATCTCAAGATCAAGCATTTCAACAAATTTATCTCTACCAAAATCGAAGGTCCTGAAAGTTACAGGTAAACCATTCATATTCTTAATAACTTTAGAATATGCTTCAAATTGATCATCCTCATCAGGTATTGAATTACTTTCAATACATTGGTATTCAGTTCTAAAAAGCCCGATACCTTGAACAATTGATGGCTCTATTGATTCTACTTCACTTAAAAAACCTGCGTTCAGTAAAATATGAAATGGTAAACCATCTCGCGATTCATGAACGGCTTGATCTCTTAATGATTTCTTTATACTTATTGAAAACTGCTTGGCGTGTTTTTCATATTCTTTCATAACGTTCTTATTTGCATCCAATACAATTTTTTCTTCATCTGCATCAAGAATAACCTGCTCACTACTTTTAATTTTATCAATTTCCAATATATTTGATAAATACGGAATTCTAAAAGCTCTTGCAAGAATACCGGAATGAGAATCAAACCCACCAATTTCGGTAATAATTCCAATCGCATTTACGTGATGAATATGGATCATATCAGATGGAGAAACGCTCTTACTAACAAAAATTGATGGCTCTGTTAAATCAGGAGCAGTATATTGCTTTTCGGCAGAAAGATGATGAATAACCCTTTTTTTAACATCTCTAAGATCTATATAACGCTCTTTATGATAAATATATAATGTCTTTTCCAGTTTTTCTTCATATTGAGTCATTATATCAAAATATGCCCATGTTACATTTTTCTGTTCCTCCTGAACTACCGTCTCAACCTCTTTTATTACTTCTTCGTCAGTTAATGCCATTAATTGAGCGTCAATCATTTTTGCATGTACTTCATCCAGATGAATCAGTACCAGTTCTCTCAAACGACTCAATTCACTTGCAGCTTTAGTTGTAGCCTTTTTCAAACGTACAAGTTCACCATCTCTCTCTTCTGGTTTTATATAATTCTTTGGAATAGGAAATTTATATCGCTCAAAGTAATAAATTGGTCCTATTGCAACACCAGGAGAAATTTTAACACCTTTTATAATCTTCACATTTATCCCAGATT
>DAOUYY010000224.1 GCA_030665885.1 Fidelibacterota bacterium | reverse complement strand
GATTCCGCCTGAGCGCCGAAAGATTCGCCCTAATGTAGAAGCAACAGTTAGAGAATTCAGAAACAATATGAATCATAAGGGTAAACTGAAGGTCAGAGGAGCCTTTAAAACAGATATTTGGGCATATACAATGGCAATTTCTATCAACTTTGGACGGATATACCGCTATATCAGTAGATATTTACTTGGTTTTTCTTCAGTATTATCATTTTTCAAAGAGCAATTAAGCAAGGTAACAAGAATTATTAACAAAGTTAGACTATCTTTGAAGATACATCATAATTTTTGGACAAATCTTAAACTAAACCTCAATTCTCAGAAAATAGTTTCTTAAGTGGACTCAAGAATATAAATGGAGAAATTAGTATGGATATAGATGACGAATACTTCAATGACCCTGAATTCCAATTATTAATCCAGAAGTATCTGAAATATTTATTGGAATCCCTTCGGGAAGTGAAAGCCAACCTATACAATAGAGATTTTGAAAAACTTCGCCAATTTGGCCACAACCTAAAAGGGGTAGCTGGTGGTTATGGCTTCGATGAGCTTAGCAAACTGGGAGGCAAAATCGAAACCGTATCATCGAGTGAAAATTTTGACTTCCTGAAAAATCTTATCAGTGACTTTGAAGCTAGCCTTAAAAAAAGAATGCCAACGGTTTAAAAGGAAGTTATGTTAAAGTGCGTGTAAGCAATTCCCGAACGTCCTTCAATGTAAACGGTTTCGGCAAATAATCATCAAAACCTGCTTCAATAAACTCCTCACGCTGACCTTTCATTGCGTGAGCAGTTACAGCAACCACAGGTATGTTTTTAAAGCGTTCCTGTTTTTTCACTTTCTTCATAAATTCGATCCCGGACATCCCTTCAGCTAGACTAATATCAATGAGCATTCCATCCGGTGAGTTATCTTCTAAGAGTTCAAGCGCCTTTTCTCCAGTATTAGCAATAATATAGCTCACTTGTATTCTTCTTAATAGAAATTGGATGTAGTCAACAGTGGGTGGATTGTCTTCCAATATCAATACACTTTTCTTTTTTCTTTTATACTTTATCTCCAGAGGCTTCTCAATAATTGGCGGACTTATTTTTTTACCCTCTGTAATAATTTCTTTATTAGAAACAGGTAGAGAAATTGTAAATGTGGTTCCCTGACCTTCCTTGCTTTCTACATTTATTTTACCTCCCATTGATGTAAACAATCTTTGACTGATATGTAATCCAAGTCCAGCACCTTCATATTTGCGTGTATAGCCTTCATCTTGCTGACGGAACAGAGCAAACATATACGGCATGAAATCTTTCCTAATGCCAATCCCGGTATCTTTTACAGTAATTATATATACACTTTTTTTTACTTCTGTAGTTATAGAGACACTACCTTTATGAGTAAATTTAATAGCATTCTGTAAAATATTTCCAAGAGCATGGAGAAATCGAAGCTTGTCTACTTTGATACGCGTCTTATCCCCGTGATACTTTTCAATGATATCTATATCTTTATTTCTCGCAGGTATCACAATATCGTTCATACATTTTTTAACCAGATTATCCGCCTCATTGGGTTGCATATTAAATTTCATCTGATTGGCTTCAATTTGAGATATATCCATAATATCATCGACTAATTTCTTCAGCCGTTCACCACCTTGCAGGATTGAATCAAACATTTCTTGTTTTTCTTCATTAAGCAAGCTTTTCAAATCTTTAGATAATATATCAATATATCCCAATACTACATTCAAGGGTGTTCTTAATTCGTGGGAGACCATACTCAAGAAAACATTTTTTAGTCTATCAGATCTCTCAAGAGCTTTTCTGGCTTTATTGGCATCATCAAGAATATTCAATGTAGCTTTCCACAAGCTCTTCTGCTCATCAAGGCGCCTTTTTAGCACATCAATTTTTAGATCGTTCATCGGATCCCGATTATCCATTATAATGACAGCTGTTTATTATTTTTATCACTATCCATTTCATTCATAACAAAGCCTATACTATCAGAAAATTTTTCAACCGTATGGTCAAAGGCTTTAAGTTTACCCTTAATCTTATTTTAATTTCAACTGTCTTTCCAAATCTTTTATCTTTTCCTTCAACTCAATCATTCTCAATTCTCTACCTACTGTAACTCTTTGAAAACTCTCCAGTTCTCTTAGCCGTTCATTGAGTTCCGATTCCGTCTGCTTGTGCTCAGTTATATCCTTAAAAATAAAAACGAAACCTGATGTGATTCCTTCATCATTCCTGATCGGCTTGGCATTTAAGTCTATAAATATTTCTGTTTTTACCTTGCTTATGAGTACTTTTTCCAAACTATCAATATCTCCTTTTAAAAGAGCCTTCATTGCGGATTTAAATGTTTCCTTGTCTTTAATTTTAAATACTCTCGTTAAATCTTTACCAAGGGCAGATCCATCTTCCCATCCAGTCAGCGCTTCCGCTACGGGATTTATAAACTTTATAAATCCCTTTTTGTCAATAGTAATTACACCATCGCCAATACATCTAAGTGTAGTAAAAACCCAACTCTTTAATTCATTTTCCTTCTTATGTTTGTAAAGAGACATTTCAACTGTAGTATGTAATTCCTCTGCTTTAAATGGTTTTAGTATATACCCAAAAGGCTCTGTTATCTTTGCACGTTGTAGTAAATCTTCTTCTGCATGTCCAGTAAGGTAGATGACAGGTATATTATAACGATCACGTATTTGTTTTGCTGCTTCTATACCATCCATTTCTCCTTTCAATGTTATATCCATCAACACTAAATCCGGACATGTCTGCTCTGCTTTTTCTATAGCTTCTTCACCAGAAGGAACAACAACTGGAACATCATATTCAAAATTTATTAACATATCCTGGATTAACTCTGCTTGAGAGTATTCATCCTCAACAACCAAAATTTTAACTTTTGCCATTGTATTAGTCCTTTTTCCTTAACCGTTACAAATTAATTTTAATTCAGAGCGGTGGATTACTACACCCAATTTCATAGATTCTCCTGAGAAATTATTTACTTCCGCTGAACAATTTTTTAAACTAAAATTCTATTTTAGACATAATGTGCACCAACCTCAAATTGCTCATTCTTTTGTTAGTATTTCCTAACGGCGGTTTGGAAACGAGCCTGAATCGCTAGACATTTCCCATTCTAATTTTAATAATGGTAATTAGAAAAACTTCTTAATTCCATACGACAAACTTAAAAGTGGAAACTTTTGTTCCATGTTAAGTATTTTTTGATATTTTCTTGATATTCTTGATGTCCATTTTTCTTTGTCACATTATTAAATTGTTCTTCGAAAAATGGCTGTGATATTCTGCCTTACCTTAAGCCATTATCAGAAAACCCGGATGAACGTATAGATAAGGTAGAGACCAGCTAATATTAACAAGATTCCAAAAAAAAATCGTCTGGAAAAAATCAGATCATCTATGGTAAGGATTCGATTAAAAACTTCGCCAACTTTCAGTACCCATTTTGGTACAATAATTATAAGGACCCCTACTACAAATGCGATTATTCCAATAATCAGAATAAATAAACTCATGGTCTAATTCCTCTTGTTATTTCTAATAGTAAAGTTATATACCTATTTAATTCATCAGCCCACGAATCACACCCGCCTGCCAAATCTACCTGTCGTTTCGACAGATTAGACAGGGAGAAACGGCGGGCAGGCAAACAAACACGAAAATAACTATTTGTTATATTTGTCTGCCGTGCTTCCGGCACAGGCAGGAATGAGTTTAAAAACATGTTGACCAATCTATATATTCCAAGGACATTTTTCATTTTAGTCTCTTCTAACCTACTGACTTGTCTATCGCCTGTCTGTCCTAACAATCTACATTTCGTATTCATCCTTCGTAGGATCCATACTCCGTAGCAGGGCTACTGCGTAGGATGTACTACGGAGAACGGATTCATCGGGAGTAGATAGACCTTTTCTATCGTAGCGAAGCGTAGATA
>DAOUYY010000003.1 GCA_030665885.1 Fidelibacterota bacterium | reverse complement strand
TGATTTTCCTGATGCCGGTCTGCCATTTAAAATAATTATGTCAAAAATATTTTTGCTCACAAATACCTCTCTTAAATTGATAATTCATTTTATACTATTATCAGTATGAATTCCCTCTTATCTCTTTTCTAAGAGTATATTATCTGCTTTCTATGAACGTGTTGATGAAAAGGAATAAATTGTAGCAGGACTCTGGGGCACTCATACCACTCTGCCCAAACATTCCTTATCAGTAGAATATAAATCTTCATTTACTTTGTTCTGTGTGTTGTAGGCAGGTTTCTCGATTAGCCAGCATTGGAGGTATGCTCATAAAAAGTATGGAAATAACAATGAAACTGGCACCAATGAGCTGACTTGTATGTGGTGCATGTTGATTTGGGTACATTGTTAGAAGATACGTTGCGATGACACCGGCTAATATGCTCGAAGCACGGTTAATGGGAATGCAGTAGGTGTTTTCACTTTTATCAAGAAATACTAGTGTGCCAAATATTCCGGTGCCTTGTGAAAAAACACCAACAATTATGATTGCCCATAGGTAAGGCATACCCCAATGTGCTGAGAAACCGCATCGGACTGCATCAGAAATTTCTCCTCTTCCCAAAATAGCTGTGAGTACAAGTATAATAACCAGGGTTGGTGTAGATACCATCTGTTCTTCGACGAAGTAACGCATGTTCGTATCTTTCTTTTCAGTTTTAGCTAGTTTGCTCATGAATTGAAACCTTATAAAATAGCTCGCAATATAAATTGAAATGACAATTGCACAAAGAAATGGAATATTATAACCATCAGTATCGAGTAAACTGATAAGTAAGGCACACATAGCTCCAACCAGTCCCGCCCAGGCGAACCATCGCACGTGTCGTTTTGATATAGCATCAATGATAGGCGCGATTATAAGAATACCACCACGCATCAGCAACATAGCAAAGACAATGCTTACACTTTCAAAAGTATAGGCAAGAGTAGTAGTTCCGATAATAAGCGAAGTACATAGCCCTGATAGGAAAGTCCATCGTGTCGGGTGAGGAATATTCAAACCCATGATCTTTGTATGTGAAGCATATTTCCACCAACCCATCAAGGTAATGAAAATCAACATTGTTAATAAGGTAGCAATTCCCGATACAGGAAGAATTGAAAAACCAGCTAGCCTTTGACCGCTGAGACTGGGAATTAAACCTTTACTCAAAACTTTTGTCATAAAACTATAGGGTACATAACAGGCGAAATATCCGAACGCAAATAGCCAGATACTGTTTTCTGATAATATTTTTACAAATGATTTATTCAATATTATACCCATTATCTATCATATATTTTATGTTATTCACCTATTTAAGTCTTAAAAGAAAAATGGTTTTAAATTAAAGTGAAGTAAAAAATAGAATATTCGATCTTTTTACATTCTGATTTCAAATAAGTTTGTTATGTTAATTAACCCAAGCAGGTGAATAATAATAAATAAGAGGAGCAATTCCAAGAGAAAGTTAGAAACAGTAATTTATTAGTTACGGGTAGAAATAAATCCGGCCATGATGAAGTAATGTTCCTAAGAACTGCTTTGGAGAATAAATGGGGCTCTAAACGGAAATGGACTTAGATAATTTATAAACATGCCATGAGAAATTTTTCGGATCGATTCCTCATACTTAGCCCAAATTCCGACATTGAAACAAAAGATCCATATCATTGGTATTTGTTGATTTTTTTTCATCGTTTAAAGCAATAATTCGCTTTGACCAATGTTTGGGTAATATTAACATTTGCATCAATTTGACGAAATTTTAAGTTAACATATCAAAAGTAAAATAGATTGCATTAGCCATAATCAGTTGATTTTTCTTTTGATTTAGTAACTAAAAAGGCTGAAATTCTATCAGTCGTTTTTTTCATCTTGTATGTAATTTCGTTTATACTCTTTATTTTCTTGTAACTTAATTATTTATCCCTGGGATCTCTTTGATACGAGGTTATCTTCAACTGTAATATCGGAATTTGGGTGAAAACACAATCCTTTACTCTTTACAAATATTTATATAACTTCCCTGCCAATGGAAACTGTTAATATCACAATCAACGACACCGTAAAACTGAAGGCGCGGAAAGGAAAAAGCGCTAAAGAAATTCTAAAAGAGCACGTTCCTCCAAACACATATTCACAATACTTGGTAATTTTAAATGGGCAAATGGCTTCTCTTAACACTAAAATTGAAGAAGACATAAAAATTGTGACCATTAGAGATTATGACGAGCCATTAAAAAGGGCATATGAAAATACTGCAGCATTAATTCTCACACACGCTGCTCAACAAATATTTCCTGAAGAAAAACTACTTATATCACATAGTATTTGTGAAGGTCTATTTTGTGAGTTTTACAAGAAAAAATCCATAGACGACGAAACTGTTCAAAAGCTAATTAACGCTTTCAATGACATTATTAAAAAAAATCTTGAAATAAAGCCCTTTATTACATCTCGATTAAAAGCAATAGAATACTTCAAACAAATTGGAAGAAACGACACTGCAGAGCTTCTCAAATATTCCAATAAAAAAAACGTTTTGCTTTACTCTATTGAAGAAAAAAAATATTGGCTTCCCGGACAACCTGCACCGAACACTGGCCTCATAAAAATATTCTCTTTACAACCTTACTCTAATGGCTTCGTCCTACGGTATCCAATTGAGCCCAAGCTAGACAGGCTACCTGTTTTTACAAAGCAGAACATGCTATGTCAAATATTCAATGAGGCTGAAAGATGGGGAGAAATACTAGAGATAACGGATATCAGTGATGTAAACAGACTTGTTGTAAATAAAAAAATATCGGATATGATAAAAATATCGGAAGCATTACATGAGAAAAAAATAGCAATAATTGCTGACTCCATTGCTGAACAGAACAATGACCGCAGACTCATTTTTATTGCCGGCCCTTCTTCTTCGGGAAAAACAACCTTTATGATGAGACTATATATACAACTGCGGGTCCTGGGGTATAAAGTAGTTACATTATCTCTGGATAACTACTTTTTAAACAGAGACGAAATCAATAAGCAAAGAAAAAATATAAACTACGAAGTTTTAGAGGCTATTGATCTTGATTTGTTGAATTCCCACCTCTCCCAACTTTTAAGCGGAAAGCCAGTATCTCTACCAAAATACGATTTCAAACTCGGTAAAAAGAACTGGGGAAATAACGAAATAATTGCAAACAAAAAGACCCTCTTTATTATAGAGGGAATACACGGGCTAAATCCGGGACTAACCAACAATATTGACGATTCATATAAATACAAAATATACATAAGCGCACTAACTCACCTTAATTTTGACAATTCAAATAGAATATCAACTCATGATGCAAGGTTAATACGCAGAATTGTCCGCGACTACAAATATCGTGGCTATTCTGCCTCTGAAACAATAAAAATGTGGCAAAATGTTGTTTTAGGAGAAAAGAAATATATCTTTCCCTTTCAGGAAGAATCTGATATAATGTTTAATTCTTCTCTCGCTTATGAATTCGGGGTTTTGAAGAAATATGCTGAAGAAGCACTTAATAAAGTCCCAGAAGATGACAGCAGTTATCCCGAGTCTAAAAGGATGTTGGATTTTCTATCATACTCTCTTCCCATTGATGACCACGAGATTTCTCCTACTTCAATACTTCGAGAATTCATCGGGAAAAGCTCCTTTACCTACTAAAAATAAAAATCTTTAATGTCCGTATCCCAATAAAAGCAATAACGTTAATCAAATATA
This sequence comes from Fidelibacterota bacterium, assembly GCA_030665885.1. Lineage (GTDB taxonomy): Bacteria > Fidelibacterota > UBA2242 > UBA2242 > UBA2242 > BS750m-G69. The sequence goes on along the minus strand of DAOUYY010000003.1, from coordinate 32,956 downwards.
CAAGTTTATCTTTTATGGAGTGTTAGTCCACACTGCAAATTTTAGGGTTTAGAAAATAATCCCTAAAAATCTACACAGATTATATGACTATGGTCCGATATTAAAAGGGGCGATTAAAATCGCCCCATAGAAATTACATCAAAAAGGGATCTCTTCGTCAACTTCTTTTTCAGATTCCTTTTCAGTCTCTGGTACACCCTCATCTTTTTTAGAACGGCCAATAAAACTACCCAGTGCTGTGATCTGATCAACCTGTATTTCTGTTTTATACCTTTTCTGACCTTCCTTATCCTCCCATTTTCTGGTTTGAAGCCGTCCTTCAGCATAAACAAGTTGTCCCTTTTTCAACCACTCCTTAGCAAACTCAGCTTGACCGCGCCATAAGACAAGATTATGCCACTCTGTGCGTTCAGTACGCTCCCCTTCTTTGTTTTTGTAAACTTCCTTTGTAGCTACAGACACGTCAGCAACGGCATCACCACCTGGTGTATAACGTACGTCAGGGTCCTTTCCCAAATGCCCTACAAGAATAACCTTGTTAACACTTCCTCTCTGCATAGAACTCCTCCATTTTTAAATTGATAAACAACGCTCCACCGCTCTTTTAACGAAATTGCGGTATTTTGCCATTATTATACAAAAAGAATGTCTAATTGTCAATATATGTTTTTTGAACAAACCATAAAACCCGATAACTTTCTATATTAAAAAACAACTCTTCTTCTAAGTAGTATTCTTTCTTATCTTACTATCTAAAGGGTCGTTAAAATTGGAAAGTGATTGAAAATCTTCGATTTCCTTTCATTGCGAAAAAAATCAGATTCAGAATCTTTGTTTATATTTTATAACATCAAAAAAAAATCCTGTATAAGTAAAATAGGCATATATGAGCTAATCTATAATTGTTAGATACTTACTTATGGTATGTATTAAATTTTTTATTTTAAATGAATTTTCTCAAAATACCAACTACAATGCCTTGTATTGCAACAGATTCTTCTGGCAAAATGAGGGGCTCAAGATCTGCATTAGCAGGCTGCAGTCGAACTGATCCATTCTCTCTATAAAATTTCTTTATTGTAACCTCTGTACCCCCAACTAAGGCAATAACAACCTCGCCATTTTCAGCAGCTTGTTGTTCTTTAACAATAACAAAATCTCCATCTCTTATATGCTCCTCTATCATCGAATCACCTTTAACCATTAAAACATAGTGCCGTCCTTTCCTAACTAAATCAGAGGGAACCGCAATAGTGTTATATTCAGTAATCGCTTCTATAGGTTGACCAGCTTTTACATAGCCAAGCAATGGTAACTGTACTATTGCCATTTCAACAATATCTGATGTCAGCTCTATTGATCTCGATTTGTTCCAACTTTTCGTAATAAAACCCTTTTCTTTGAGATTCAACAGGTGCTTATAAACAGTGCCCTTTGAGCTGAAATTGAAATGTTTGGCTATTTCTTGAAATGTTGGAGAATAGCCATGTTTCGAGATGTAAATTTTCAAAAAATCTAAAATTTCGCGCTGCCTTTTTGTTAGATACATGCTCACCTCCTTTTATAGTATACAACACATGAACAAAAGATAAATAAAAGGCGAACAAAAAACAATAAAGAAATTCAGACTGAAAACTTCATTGTAATTTATGATTATATAGTAGAATCTATTTTATTCTTCATAAAGGAAAATCGCTGTGAAAACTGAGGCTCTTCTGCAACTTTAGACTCAACCCATTTACAGGCATGTACAACTGTTGAATGATCACGTCCGCCAAAGTAAAGACCAATGGTTTTTAATGATAAATTGGTATACTCTCTAGCGAGATACATCGCCACCATTCGTGCTTCGGCAACTTCTTTCGTCCGGATCTTCCCGATCATTTGATCCAAATTTACTTTATAAGAACCACTTACCACCCCTTGAATGCTTTCAATGGATATTAAAGAAGCATGTCCAGAACCTAAAAATTCTCTAAGTACTTTTTGTGCCAAGCCCAGATCAATGTCAACCTGCAATAGAGATGAATAAGCCAAAAGTCGGATCATTGCCCCTTCTAATTCCCTTATATTCGAACGAATATTAGTGGCAAGATACTCAATGATTTCGTATGGAATATCCAGTCCGTCGTTCATTGCCTTTTGCTGAAGAATTGCTATCCTTGTTTCTAAATCAGGTGGCTGAATATCCACTGTAAGCGCAGATTGAAAACGTGAAAGCAACCTTTCCTGCAAACCGCGCAATTCCATTGGCTGGCTGTCTGTAGTTAGAACAATTTGCCTGTGGCGCTGATAAAGATCATTAAATATGTGAAAGAACTGTTCCTGTGTTTGCTCCTTGCCTTGAAAAAACTGAATGTCATCCAGGAGCAGCATGTCAAAGCTTCTATAGTATCGCGAAAAATCTGTTGTTTTGTTCTTCTGAATTGCCGCGATAAAATCCAGTGTAAAAGTATCACTGGATACGTATGTAACTTTCCTTGCTCTGCCCGTAGAAAGCGCTTCATTTCCTATAGCTTGTAAGAGATGTGTCTTCCCAAGCCCTGTGCCACCATATATAACCAGTGGATTAAATGATGTTTTCCCCGGTGCGTTTGCAACTGCCACGGCAGCGGCTTTTGCAAACTGATTACAACTTCCTACAACAAAATTATCAAAAATATAGCCCTCATTAATCCTGGTTCCCTTTTCAAGCATTCCGGTCTTAACAATAACTTCATTAGTAAAGGAGGGCTCTTTAAGAGACGATATAACCGAATTGCGGTTCTCCTCGCCGTCTTCTGCCAAAAGCACGGTATATTTTATTAACAAGCCACTTCCCGTTAATTCTCTTAGAGTTCTGTGTAGAATTACTTTGTAATGGCTATCTATCCAATCATAGAAAAATTTGTTTGGAACCTGAAGAAAAAGCTCATCGTCTGTTAGCGAAATTGCTTTAATTGGTCTAAACCATGTATCAAATGTTTGAGTAGGAACTTTTGGCCTTATATAATCAAGGCAATTGTTCCAAACAGCTTGACAATCTAAATTTTGAACAGTATTTAAAGAGCCTTCATTATCCAAGTTATCAACAACCTTATTTAACGTTTAAAATAAAAACAAAAAATAACAGAAAGAGCAAATTTTTAAAACGAAAAAAACGCTCTCACATCTCTCGCTAGTTCGCAAAAACTTGAAAAATCAATGGTTTAGAAAAATAAAATATTCTTCTAATATAAAGAACGTTTATAGATGGGCTATAGAAGTCGTTAAAAGCCAAGCAAAAATATACACATTGGACCTAACTGTTAACCACTTATCAACACCCTCCCTCTTTCTCTACACTATAAAATAATCTGTATAAAGAAAATGTCAAGAAAAAGATTTAAAAATTAATAACTTTGCCCCAATAAACGGTAATAAACATATTGATAGTTTATTAAAAAAACTTAAATTAGGCGGATTTGAAAAACCATTGAGGTATTAAATGAAAAGAACATATCAGCCGAGTAATAGAAAGAGGAAAAACAAACACGGTTTTAGAGAAAGAATGAGCACAAATGGCGGCAGAAAGATACTCGCCAGAAGACGAGCAAAAGGAAGAAAAGTGCTTTCAGCTTAAGCTTCGAAAGAGTGAAAGGCTGGTTGATTGGAAAAAACACTTTTTAGCTATTTCACGTATAAAACCAGTAAAATACGATTCCATATTAATATCTGCTTTTCCTCAGGACAAATGGGAATTGTCAATTGTGATAAAAAAAGATGTTAAAGGGGCTTATAAAAGAAATAGAATAAAGAGAATCATTCGTGAAGTATATCGCACCACCAAACCGTTTTTTTCTAAACCCATGGCAGTGCTTTTCACGGTCAAATCAAATCCAAAAAATTTGTCTTATCATGAATTGCAAGCTGTCATAATAGAAAATTTCTGTAACAATAAATGAAGATATTAAACAAAATTTTTATCGCAATTATAAAAACATACCAATTAATAATAACTCCCTTACTCCCAAAATCTTGCAGGTTCTATCCGACCTGTTCAAACTATGCGCTTGAAGCTTTTAAAAAATATAGATTGTATCAAGCGGTATACTTATCAATAAAAAGAATTCTAAAGTGCCACCCTTTTAATCCCGGTGGATACGATCCATTACCCCATGTTAAGGAATAATAAATATGGATAAAAGATCAATTCTCGGTTTTATACTAATATTTATAATAATCATTTTAATGCAACCCTACTTCAAGCTGATAAATAAAAATGCTCAGCAAGAACCACAACAAGCCATTAAACACGAAGCCAAAGAAGAGACTGCCAAACTGATCACCGAAAAACAACCCGTTCTAACAAAGAGAGCCCCAATAGATACCGGTGCTATAAGGATATACACGATAGAAACAGATCTATATAAAGCGACTATTTCATCAGGGGGTGGAGGAACTATTAAAAGCTTCATTCTAAAAAATTACGAGATGAGAAAAGACGGAGATACTACATTAGTACAACTCATAAACGGTAACAGAAAATCCCCTCTTTTAATTAGCTATATTTCAATTGACGGGGATTCTATTGAACTTAACCAGAATTTTAAACTTGATTATGTGGGCATGGAGCCTGTGAGCAAAGGTTATTTCTCTGTTTCTGGAGATAACTCTATTACAATGTCATTTGTTTTAACAAACCAAAATTCTGTATTAGTAAAAAAGACATTCATATTCCACGGAAATAAATACACTATTGATCTTGAAACTGATCTAACCGGCATCCAGAATGATCTTGCTACAGATTTTTATGAATTGTCCTGGGATGGAGGGTTGTCGTATACTGAATCTTTCCTTAAGGATGATATTTACTATTCAAAGGCATACGCATATAGCGGGGGAGAATTTGAAGATCTCAATATAAAATCCGGTAAAAAAGGACAATCTAAGCCTGCTGAGGGCTCAACCCGCTGGACAGCAATAAGAACAAAATATTTTGCAGCATCTTTTATACCTGAAAATCCTGGGCTTGGTTATAAACTTACCGGAGAAGGAATTCCTTTAAATGAAAAAGGGTTTCAGAAAATTTTTACAATGCATTTAATGCTTCCTTTAAATTCACCCTCACAAACCACTATTTTCATCGGTCCCCTTGACTATTCAATAATCAAAGGTTTATCTGTACAGCTTGAACATATCATGACTTTCGGGTTTAAATTAATTCAACCAATAAGCAAGGGCATTTTATGGACATTCATAAAACTAAATACTTTAATTCCCAATTATGGCTGGGTTCTTATTATTTTCTCGATATTAGTAAAGATTGTCCTCTCTCCTCTTACCAGCAAGTCTACTCGATCTATGAAGGAGATGCAGAACCTAAAGCCAAAAATTGATGCCTTAAAAGATAAATACCAAAATGATCCCCAGAAAATAAATACCGCTACAATGAAATTATACAAAGAGCATGGTGTTAACCCAATGGGCGGCTGTTTGCCATTACTTTTACAAATGCCAATTTTTATTGCCCTCTTTTCCATTTTCCGCTCAACGATCGAGCTCCGTCACGCTCCATTTATTCTTTGGATAACAGACCTTTCAGCTCCTGATACTATCTTTACGCTGCCCTTTACAATTCCTATTTATGGTCAATATGTAAACGTTCTTCCGTTAATAATGGCTCTCACTACTATACTTCAGCAGAAGCTCACAACCGCTACAGCCTCCGGAAACCCTCAACAGAAAATGATGATGTATTTTATGCCTATTATGATGTTCTTTATATTCAATCAATTTCCATCTGGTTTAAATCTTTACTATACTCTATTCAATATTCTTTCCATCCTTCAGCAAAAATATCTGCCGCCAAAGCCTAAACCTAAAAAAGTGAAAAAAACTGCTCTTCAAAAATTTCGAGAATTACAGTCTAAATCCAAAAGAAAATAATTCTTATATGGAAAATGTTCTCAAAAAACAATTCCACAATTGTAGCTCTGTCAACCCCCCAAGGTTTTGGTGGCTTATCCGTAGTAAGGCTATCCGGAAGTAAGTCCCTTGACATAATAAAAAAAATTTTTACATCGTCCAGAGAAATAAAGCATTATCGCGCTACTTTTGGTCAAATTTATGATTTAGACGATAATAGTCATCTTGATTCTTCTGTTGTAACATATTTTAAGGCACCTCGCTCATATACGGGCGAAGATATAATAGAAATCAGTTGTCACGGAAGCCCATATATCACTGAACGCATAGTGGCTCTTTGTATAAAATCAGGAGCTCAATTAGCTGACCCAGGCGAGTTTACTAAACGAGCATTTTTAAATGGCAAGATCGATTTAATTCAAGCAGAGGGTACGGCAGATTTAATTTTTTCTCTAACTAAAGCTTCACATAAAGCATCTATAAATCTTCTTGAAGGAAAAACAGGGCAAGCAATTAAGGATTGCAGGAAAACTTTAATTGATACTATTGCACTCCTTGAATTAGAATTAGATTTTTCTGAGGAAGAAATTGAATTTACGCCCGTCAGTAAAATTATTTCCATTCTTTCTGGGCTCACAAAAGAGATAAATAGACTTATACAATCATACAATTATGGTAAAATGGTAAAACAGGGATTTTTAGTTCCGATTGTAGGACCCCCGAACAGCGGAAAATCCAGTTTATTAAATGCCTTCCTACAAGAAGAAAGGGTTATCGTTTCACCACATCCAGGTACCACAAGAGACACAATAGAAGAATCTTTTCAAAAAGGTGGTTTTCAATTTCGCCTTATCGACACTGCAGGGCTGAGAAAAACAGATGATTCAATTGAAGGATTGGGAATTTCCAGAACTCTGGATAACATCGACAAAGCTGACATAATTCTCTTTATTATTGACGTCACAAGACCTGTTATTGAATTTCTCCCCTATTTTCCAAAAAATGCTAATAATATTATTGTAGTAATAAATAAAATTGACATAGCGTCAGAAAAACAAGTAAATGCGATGACAAAATACTTTCAAAAAAAAGATATGGTTATGACATCGGCTAAAAAGCACTCTGGTATTCATGAAATAGCGGATATAATGGTATTAACTGCAAAATCTAAGGCTCCAAAAGCAGAGAACGTAATTATAACAAGAAAACGACATCGAGACGCCCTATCTAAGGCATTAAACTCGATTATCGAATCTCTCGATAACGCTAAAAACGAACGTTCTTCAGAAATCATTGTAGTTGATCTGAGAATTGCTCTTGAAGCACTAGACGAAATCCTTGGAAAAACAACAAATGAGGATATTCTAAACACAATCTTCAGTAATTTCTGCATAGGAAAATAAATGTTTCACGTGAAACATACAGATTATGACATAATAGTTGTTGGAGGAGGGCACGCCGGGGCTGAAGCCTCTTTAGCCGCCGCTAGGATGGGTATGTCAACTCTTCTTATCACTCTTGAAAAATCCGCCATTTCAAGAATGTCATGTAATCCGGCAATTGGTGGGCTAGCTAAGGGTCATTTGGTTTGTGAAATCGATGCCCTCGGTGGAGAGATGGCAAAAGTTATAGATAAAACTGGTATACAGTTCAAAATGTTAAACAGGTCGAAGGGCAGAGCTGTCTGGTCACCCAGGGCACAGGCAGATAAAATAGCATATCCCGAGGAAATGCGTAGGAGTATAGATTCGGAAGAAAATCTCTCCGTTCTCGAAGACTGTGCTACTGGAGTCATTATAAAGGGATCAATAGTTGCCGGCGTATTAACTGAAAAAAATTCTTCAATAAGTTGTAAAGCTCTAATTATCACGTGTGGCACATTTTTAAACGGGCTTATACATATTGGTCTTAGTCACTTTTCTGGGGGCCGCATGGGAGAGAGAAGTGCTTTTAGGCTAACCAAGTCTTTAGCAGAAATCGGGATATTTTCAGGAAGACTTAAAACAGGAACCCCTCCTCGTTTAAAAACCTCCTCTATAGACTTCGAGAAAACAGAGCCACAATATGGAGACGAGCACCCTGTTCCCTTCTCCTTTCAGACCACACATTTTAACCCTATCAACGTCCCCTGCCATATTACTCATACTAATCCAACAACACATAGCATACTGTTTACTGGACTTGACCGCTCTCCGCTATACACAGGAGTTATCAAGAGCATAGGTCCCAGATATTGTCCAAGCATTGAAGATAAAATTGTTAGATTCAAGGAAAGAAGTTTTCACCAAATCTTTCTCGAGCCCGAGTGGAAAGATTCTGATGAAACCTATGTAAATGGGTTTGCCACAAGCCTTCCTGTTGATATACAAACCACGGCTATCCATTCAATCCCTGGTCTGGATAATGCAGAAATAATCCGTCCTGGATACGCAATTGAGTATGATTACTTTCCCTCTTGCCAGCTTTACAGAACCTTAGAAACTAAAAAAATTGAATGCCTTTATATCGCAGGACAGGTAAACGGCACTTCCGGTTATGAAGAGGCAGCTGCTCTTGGCTTAATTGCAGGAATCAACGCCTCCTTAAAAATCAGAGGCGACAAGCCTTTTATTCTGAAGCGTTCCGAAGCATACATCGGCGTTCTAATTGACGATCTCATCACAAAAAGCCCCGATGAACCATATCGTATGTTTACATCAAGTGCTGAGTATCGACTCCTTTTAAGGTTCAATAATTCTGATATTCGGCTCTCCCCAAAGGGCGGTGAAATCGGTTTACTTCCCAAGTGCTTTTCCAGTTCTTCCCAAAGCAAACGACTTATTTCGAAAGAAGCCTTTTCCTTTTTAAAGAAAACCCATTTATCTCCTTCAGAAGCAAACTCTATCCTCTCTAGTTTAAGTGAAAATAAAGTTCAATCCGGTATCTCACTGTTTAAAATCCTTTGTAGGCATAATGTAAATTTCAGTGACATTGAAAAACATTTGCCTTCTCGCATTCTAAATAAGATAAAAAAGTATCCACATTTTGAAGATCAGATTGAGACAGATGTAAAGTATGATGGCTATATTAACAAACAGATCAGATCAATCAATTCCCTTAGGAAACACGAGGAAACTATAATTCCTAAAAACACTGACTATTTAAAAATTTCCTCAATCACAATAGAGGCAAGGGAAAAACTTTCTAAAATCAGACCGGAAACATTGGGGCAAGCATCCAGAATACCCGGAGTTTCCCCTGCTGATGTTACTTCTCTTATGATCTTGCTAAAGAACTAAGCGGCTGTTTCACATGAAACATTCAATAAACTTTTTAGATGTTTTCCATAAAAGATTTTCCGATCACAAATCCTTTTTAAAAACACTTACACTTCTTGAAAACTATAAAAATCCCCTTTCCATTTCGGGATTATCTGGCTCATTCCTGAGTCTTTTCACATCCTCGCTAAGCAAGACGATATCCAAATCCATTTTTTTACTATTTGATAACATTAAAGAAGCCGAAGATATTCGTGATGATTTGGATTTTTTCCTTGGCGAATCTATGGTTTGCTTTTTACCGGATCCAGAGCACCATAAAACCCTTTTCACAAATCTCGATTCAATATCAACATATTTTTATAACGACGCCGTCTCCAAGATAACAAGTAATATTAATCCCGTTATTGTTTCTACCATTAGAGGGTTATCTGCAAAACTTCCTTCTCCGGAATTTTCAAAGTCAAATACAATAAAACTTGAAGTGAATAAGCCTTTCGATCGTGATCACTTTATCCAAATTTTAATTAATTTCGGTTATAACCGTGAAATAACTATTGAATATCCACTTGAATTCAGCATTAAAGGCGGGATAGTAGACTTTTATCCTCCAAATTCTATTAATCCGTATCGCATAGAGTTTTATGAAAATACAATCGAATCTATTCGCTCTTTTAATACTGAAGACCAACTATCTATTAAACAAATTAGATCTCTAACTATTACGCCTCCCTCTAACCCAAATTTTGATGGAAAGGATACTGCGAGTATACTTTCATACCTTGACGCTGGCTCAATTTTAATCACCACCCATTATGAAAGTATTAACGATTCTCTTCCTAAAAATCATCCTCATTTGCAAGAACTATCTCAATACAAACGCATTAATCTATACGATTACATCAAATCTGATCTGTATTTCAGTGTTGATTATCCTATTTTTTCTGAGAGTAAAATATCCGCATTTAGAAAACATCTCTCTTCAATTAAACCAAAAATATGCACACCACTATTTTATTTAATTTGTAGCAATCAAAGCCAGGCTGAGCGCTTAAGGGCTCTTTTAGGTGACCTTGATTTGAGAATTGTGGAGGGGTTCATATCACAAAGCATAGAATTTAATGACATTGGCATTTATATATATGCTGAGCACGATATATATTCTCGCAGCAGAAAGACAACTACTTTTAAAAAACTTTCCAAGGATATTCCCATACAACACATAAAGGCTGAGAGAATTGATCCAGGCGATATCATGGTTCACATAAATTACGGCATTTGTAAATATTTAGGTCTTGAAAAAATTCACGCTTTCGGTTCTGTAAGGGAATGCCTCTCTCTTGAATATCGTGGAGGTGATAAGGTTTATGTTCCCCTAGAAAAAATAAAAAACGTTCAGAAATACCGGGCAGCGAATGGTTTTGCTCCTGTTCTTAACAAATTAGGGAGTAGCGAATGGGAAAAGAATAAATTAAAAACCCGCCGCTCTTTGGAAAAAATCACCAAAGAAATCATCCGCTTGTACGCTATACGTATGCAATCCAAAGGGTTCACTTTTGATTACGATTCCGATTTACAAATTGAAATGGAATCAGAATTCATTTACGATGAAACTCTCGATCAGATTACTGCAACAAATGAAATTAAAAAAGATATGGAGACTCCACGCCCTATGGACAGGCTCCTCTGTGGTGACGTAGGTTTTGGCAAAACAGAGGTTGCAATCAGAGCTGCATTTAAAGCTGTTTCCAACTCTAAACAGGTAGCTATTTTAGTTCCTACAACCATTTTAGCCGATCAACATCTCAATACGTTTTTTGAACGATTAAAGAATTATCCTATTAATATCTCTCTTCTTTCAAGGTTTATTAGTAAAAAAAATCAAGCAGAAACTCTTAAGGGTCTTGCTAGCGGCTCTATCGACATAGTTATCGGTACTCATCGTCTTTTTTCTGAAGACGTTCACTTCAAAGACCTTGGCCTTCTTATAATAGATGAAGAGCAGCGATTTGGTGTAAAACACAAAGATAAAATTAAAAATCTTCGATCTAACATTGATGTTCTTTCGCTTTCGGCTACTCCTATACCAAGAACTCTTCAATTCTCGCTTATCGGAGCTAGAGATTTTTCAAATATTAATACTCCACCAAAATCACGTCTTCCTATTTATACTGAGATTATTACATATAATAAAGAAATTGTTAGAGCCGCCGTTAACAGAGAAATTTCACGATGTGGTCAAATATATTTTGTTCATAATGAGGTTAAAAGCATAGCAGCTATTACATCTAAATTAAAAGACATTTGTCCTGATATTAGAATATGTTATGCTCATGGACAGATGCGTGAAAGAGAGATAGAGCCAATAATGAAAAGCTTTATAAACCATAACATTGATCTTCTTGTCACAACTACGATTATAGAATCCGGAATAGATATTCCAAATGTTAACACTATATTCATAAACAGAGCTCATAAACTAGGGCTTGCCCAACTTTATCAACTTAGGGGGCGCGTAGGTCGTGCTAATAGAAGGGCTTATGCATATCTAATTGTTCCTCATATGTGTCGCCTAAACCAAAAAGCAATAAAAAGACTACAAACTATTCAGAGATATACATCGCTCGGATCTGGATATTCAATAGCTATTAAAGACCTTGAACTACGCGGCGCAGGCAATATTTTTGGTTTAGAGCAAAGTGGATACATTCAGTCTATCGGTTATGACCTTTATACAAAAATACTAAAAGAGTCCCTTGAAGAGTTAAAGCAAGATGAAGGCGCCGCCCAGAGTCTAAAACCTATAAAACTAGAAGAGGTTGAAATAGTTTATCCTTACCCTTCGTATTTTCCTGGTTCCTATATATCATCTTCCTCTATCAGGTTAGATTTCTATCGTAGGCTGTCTGAATCTGATGATTCTTCACGAGTTGATAAAATTGAATTAGAACTAAAAGATCGATTCGGAAAAATTCCTCCTGAAGGCGTCTCGCTTTTTGAAATCAGCCGTATTCGTATCCTTAGCATTACTTTGGGAATCTCAAAGATAATCTTTTCTAAAAATTCTGCTCACATATTTATAACTGATTTGAACCCTTTCAAAAGCACCGAGCGACTTACAAGTTCAATTAAAATATCGTCCGACAGAATTGGTGTGTTTTACAAGTTTCTTCCTGGTAGTGAACTCCAATTAATTCTTTTTTATAATAATCAATCTCCTACAGACACTATAAAACATTTCTTGTATCTCCTTATTGAGACAATTAATTTATAAGGTTATTTAAATAGAAAGGATACTTCATGAGCAAAAAATCATTTTTGCAACTCTTAACAGCATTTCTCGTACTAATCTTTTCACTATGTAGCCGTAAGCCTGAACCTGATACTCTCTTAAAAATTGACTCAAAATACATAAGTGTTGACAAATTTTATAAGTCCATCCCTCCAAAAAGGTTTGTTAATCTAACAGAAAACCAGAAGAGAGGTAAGGTTCAATCCTTTGCAAAAAAAGAATTAATGAAATACGACGCTTTTAAAAAAGGCTACCATAAAAGAAAGGACATAATTGAAAAAGTAAACAACTTTAAATCCGAAACCCTTAAACGATTCTACTTCGACCGTACAATTCTCGATTCGATTATTACAGAAAAAATGTTATTTGATCTTTATAGAAATTTGGGGGTTGAAGTAAAAGCAAGCCATATACTTATACCGCTGGATAAAAAATCAGCATCTCAGGAGCCCTCAAAGAGCATAGCATATAAAAAAGCCATGGAAGTATATAAACTATCTGTCTCCGGGACCCCTTTCGAAGAATTAGCGAAGGAATATTCTGCTGATAAAAATATCTCCAAAACCGGTGATTTAGGTTACTTTAGCTGGGGAAGAATGGCTCCAGAATTCCAAGAAACCGCCTTTTCCATGAAAGTAGGAGAAATCTCAGAGCCTGTTCTTACAAGGTTTGGTTACCATATCATAAAAGTTACAGACCGGAGAAACAAGGATATTCCCTCTTATAAAGAAATGAAAGAGAATCTAAAAAGACAGTCTATCCGCTCGTACAGACAAGAACTACAAAGCGCATATATGAAGTTATTGGAAAAAACAAAAAAGGATCATGACGTTACCTTACATAACGAAGAGATAAATAGACTTATTATAAATTTCAACAAAAACAAGAAAAATTTAACCCGCGACAAGAAACAGAAAATAAGTCCTACTACCGTTCTGAAAAGCTTTCCTTTAAATGAGGTTCTTATCTCTTGTAAAAATGAAGTCTTTGATAAAGAATGGCTAATTGCACAACTTGATAAACATCCTAACACAGTTCAACGGAATTTTAGTAATGTCTCAACTCTCGGTGACTTTCTATTAAATATCATCTTGGGAGATATCTTCATCCAAAAATCACTTGAAATGGGACTTGATAAAGATAAAGATGTTGTCAGCGTTATTGACAACTATAAGGACCAGGAGGTTTTAAATAAATACAAGTCTGCTGAAATATCAGGCAAGGTTGTATTTAATGAAGAAGCGCTAAGAAATTATTATGAAGATAATAAAAATAAACATTACATGAACCCAAAAGCCTCTGAAGTACACGAAATATATCTGAAAAATAAATATACAGCAAAAAAGACATTAACTCGAGCACTTAAAGGTGAGGACTTTGCTTCACTTTCATCTAAATATACCACACGACATACAAAAAAATCTAACAAGGGCTACCTTGGCTTTATTACAGATAAACAATATGGAGATGTTGGAAAAATTGCACAAAACCTTGAACCCGGTACCATCTATAATGATTTAATTCCCTCCGGTAAAGGTTTTTCTATCATCAAGGTTATAGATAAACGTCCATCTGAACCAAAACCATTTGAATCAATAAAATCAAAAGTTCGTTCCGACTACTCAAGGTCCGAGCGATCTCGAATTGAATCAGAGCTATTTAAGAATTTGCAAAACAAATATAACTTAAAAATCTACTGGAAAACCGTAAATATGAAAACTGACAGTAGCGAGATCGGTTAATGCGTACGTTTTTGATTATCCTCTTTATTATCTTTTTTTTATCATGCAGTTCTACAACTGATAACAAGGACTATATAGCCCGCGTTGGCAACACACATTTAACTAAGGAAGATTTGTCAAGTTTGATACCTGAATCAAATGGCATAAAACCCCTAAATAAAGATTGTTTGAATTCTATCGTTTCTTCCTGGATTAAAAAAGAAGTCCTCTTCCAAAAAGCAAAAGAATATCACTTTGATAAAGACGAAGGATTAAAAATAAAAGTTAATAATTTTTTTAAAGACCTCACCATAAATTCATATGTGAAGTATTACCTGCAAACAAATGTATCAATCAGCGAACAAGAAATAAAAGATTATTATCTTAAGAATAGAAGGTGTTTTATTCGAGATATGGAAGAAGCAAAGGTCTCTCACATCGTTATTCAAGATTTTAACGAAACAAAAAAAATCAAAAACACTCTTCTTTCTCGTAACCATAAAGAACTTGATAAGCTCTTCTCTAAGTATAAATTTGAAACTAAAATAATACGTAAAGGAGAGTCCCTAAAGGAACTTGATAAAACTATTTTCGAGACAGCACCTCGACATATCCTTGGCCCTATTGCTTCAGACTATGGGTTTCACATTATTCAAGTTCTTTCAAGATATAGAAAAGGTTCCATAAGACCTATTGATGAAGTTCGCGATGAGATCACGCAGAGATTAACACAGAAAAAAATTCAGGAGAGTTACAACTCCCTGGTGGATAGTTTAATTTTATCAAGCGATTATGAAATAAATGATGACAACTTGTTAAATTTCTTGGGTATTCAATGATTAAACGATCAATTTTCTTTCTTTTATTACTTGTCTTGTTAACTCATACACAAGAATTAATTGACGGAATAGTAGCAATTGTAGGTGATAATGTAATTCTTAGAAGTGATTTAGAGCAATTCGCTCGTATGAATGCATCTCAAATGAAAATTGATCCCATACGCGACCAAGATAAGTATATAGAACTCGTAAATAAATCACTTAATGTTCTTATTGAAGAAAATCTTCTGCTTGAAGAGGCAAAGATCGAGACCATTGAAGTCAAAGACCGTGACGTTGAAAATATGCTCAATAATCAGATACAAGAAATGATAACGCAAGCTGGTTCGAGAGAAAGAGCTGAGGAAATGTTAGGAAGTCCAATTTCTAAAATCAAGAGGGATTATCGTCCCATTATAAAAAAAAGATTAATAGTGGAGACACTTCGTTCAGAAAAGTTCAAAAATATCGCTGTATCCAGGCGTGAAGTAAATGATTTCTACAACGTTTTCAAAGACAGTCTTCCTGAAGTTCCACCATCTTTAGATTTTAGCCATATTCTAATAGACATCTCTCCTGGAGAAAAAGAAGAAAACGAAGCTAAAGAAAAAGCCGATTCTATTCTAAACTTGCTTAAAAGTGGCGAAGATTTTGGGAGGTTAGCTCGCTTATATTCTAACGATCCAGGTAGTGCAGCTGAAGGCGGTAATCTTGGTTATATCAACAGAGGTGGATTCATCAAAAGTTTCGAAAGGGTTGCTTTTTCTCTTCATAAAGGTGAAACAAGCGGTATCGTTAAAACAGATTTTGGATATCATATAATTCAGCAGGTTGATCGAAAAGGGGAAAAAATAAATGTGCGTCATATACTGATAACACCAAAGATTTCTGATCAGAACGTTTTAGATTCTGAAAAATTATCTAATGATATTTATCAAAACATAATTAATGGTTCAATCACTTTTGATTCTGCCGCTGTTAGATACAGCGATGATAAAGATTCTAAAACCAATAAAGGACGTATTGAACGAATACCAAAAAACCAAATACAAAATCCCGTTTTTTTATCTGTTTTAGATAACCTTGAAGTTGGACAATTAAGTTCTGTTTTCAAAACAGACCTTGGTTTTCATATTTTAAAACTTAATAATGTATATGACGATACATGGGTAATTATTGAACAATGGGCTTTAGAATATAAAAAATCTAAATTGTATCAAAAATGGATTGACAATCTTAAATCTCAATTCTATATTGATATAAAATCCAGTTTATAGATTGTTAAACATAATGTTAATATCGTGTTTATATATCTTTCAATAAACATTCACTCTATTCGCTACCATTAAAATAACAACTCTTGATTCTGCTATTAACAGATTATCAACACAATATTCTCAATGATTTTCACATTTTTTTTCTTAATAAAAAATAATTTATGAACAAGTTAACTTCTTTATAATAACTAATATTCATTTATAATTTAAATATATTATTTAAAAATTTTTATGCAATATAAACGAGTTCACTTAAAAAAGGTCGTAAAAGTAATTAATTGGATGTCATCCTGAATTCATCGGAGGGAGACATTCTCCAAACACATTTCGATAACATCACAATAAATTGTGATTACTCAGTGTGACAGGGATAAATCTTAGTTTTTTCTCATCAGAGATCCCGTTGGGATAAGTAAACTCATAAATTATTAGAAATATTCTTGTAAAAAAGTTTTTTTTTATGTAAAATTACTCGACGTGAAAGGTATAAAATAAGGAGATTATAAATGCATTTCTCAGTTAACAAAAATGTTCTTTTTTCACACATGCAGAAAGTTTCAAAAGTTTCTCCAATTAGATCTACAATGCCTATTTTAAACAGTATATTATTTGAAGTTAAAGATAACAACTTATCTCTCAGATCTTCTGATATTGAAATTACAATGAGTACAACTTTTGAAGTCAATGGAATTGAAGATGGTAGTTTAGCAATACCGACCAGGATAATATTGGATATCATAAATGAAATTGAAGAAGAAAATATAGAGATTAAAGTAAATGAAGAAGGAGTTATAAACTTAACAGCAGGAAAAGGTTTTTACGAAATAATAGGGAGACCAGGAGAAGAATTTCCCTCTATTCCAGTTATTACAGCAGTTAGTAATGTTGAAATTGATAATAAGATGTTTGGCAGAATGATTAAAAAAACTATTATTGCTGTTAGTAAAGATGAATTAAAACCTTCTTTAACAGGAGTGCTTTTTAAGATAAAGAAGGATGAAATTTTATCTGTTGCCACAGATGGTCATAGATTAGTACGTACTATTAGAAAAGATTTTTCATCTGGAGGATTTGAAGGCGAAGTGATTATCCCTACTAAATTTTTAAATCTTTTAATAGGATATCTTGATAAAGATGGTGTAACATCTCTTGCCATTGGCGAAAATCACGTCAAAGTAGAGTTAGATTCAACAGTAATATATACTCGTATAATTGATGAACAATTTCCAGATTATGATAGTGTCATTCCCTCTAACAATGAAAAAATAGTAATTGTTAATGTAAATAATTTGATTTCGACATTAAGAAGGGTTTCTATTTTTTCTAATAAAACAACGCATCAAATATCATTCACAGTTCACAGGGAAGTTTCAAAGATCAGTACACTTGACCAGGAAACACGTTCTTCAGCTGATGAAGAAATTGAGTTGGAATATAATGATGAAGAAATGATTATTGGTTACAACGCTGAATATTTGAGAGAGATTTTAAAAAATATTGAAACAGAAAAAGTTATAATGAAACTTGATTCCCCAATAAGTGCCTGTATAATATTACCTGAAGTGCAAAAAGAGGATGAACATTTAACGATGCTGCTTATGCCAATAAGGTTAAATGAATAAATAATAAATAAATTATTAATATAGTAAAATTATTTTACTCACTTTTTTTATTAGAAAATAAGTTTATATGATACTACAAAAATTAAGAATTGTAAATTATAGGAGTTATACTAATAGTAAATTTGAATTTCATAAACAATTAAATTTTCTTAATGGAGAAAATGGAAGTGGTAAGACTTCTATACTTGAAGCTGTACATTTTTTGGCATTAACAAAAAGTTTTCGTACACATTCAGATTCTGATGTTGTTAGAAAGAGTGAGTTGTTTTTCCAGATTTTTGGGATTTTTAATGATAATTCCGGAAAAGAAAATTCCGTAAATGTCAACTTTTCGAAAATCGAAGGGAAAAGAATATTTTTTAACAAAGTTACCTTAAAAAGGCGGATAGATATGGTTGGAAGAATTCCAGTGATTATATTATCTCCAGGTAACCAGAGAATAACAGAAGGTGGACCAGCAGGAAGAAGAAATTTTGTTAATAGAATAGTTGCACAAATAGATAAAAAATATTTTTCTGAATTAATTGAGTATAGAAATAAACTTGCACAAAGAAATTTAATTTTAAACTCTTATAGAGAAAAGGGATTGTCATATTATGACAGTTATATAGAAGCGTATGATGAATTATTTGCCGAATCTGCAAAAAATATTCAGATTGGGAGAATTAATTTTATAGATAAATTTGATAAAGTTTTTAAAAAAAAGTATAAAAAGATTTCACACATAAAATGTGATGTTTCTATAAAGATAAATTATAATGTAAATGCAAATGAAGCATCATTTAAGGAAATATTCTTAAATAGGCTTCAAGAACGTTTTTCAAAAGATATTGTGTTTGGTAAAACTGGCTGTGGTCCACATCTTGATAATGTAATGATTATTTTTGGTGGAAAGGAAATAAGGCAAGTTGGATCTCAAGGTGAGCATAAGATTGTTCTCGTAGCGTTAAAAATGGCTGAGGGACAGTTTATAGAGGGAAGATTGAAAAAATCTATCATATTTCTATTGGACGATCTTTTTTCTTTGTTAGATGTTAAGCATTGCATGAAAATTATTGATGAGATTAGTAGTGATAATCAAGTTTTTATTACTTCTACTGATCTTAATGGCTTGTATAATTATGGATTTAAGCGGGGCGATTCAAGCTCGAAAGTTTTTAAATTACCGGTAGGAGTTTCCTAGTGGTTACGACTCTTGGTCAATCTATCGATAAAATGTTGAAGAAATTCGATATAGAAAAACCTGTTCGCCAAGGGGAGGCTATGTTTATTTGGGATGAAGTGGTAGGAGAAAAGATATCAAAGCATACAACCCCAGAAAAGGTTTCATACGGTAAATTGTATGTAAAAGTGGACTCACCGGTATGGAGAAGTGAACTTTTATTCAAGAAAGATGAAATATTGGAGATGTTAAACAAAAAACTTAATAGAGTAAAAATTAGGGAGATAGTATTACGGTAGGGAAAATTAAATTTACTGATGTATCAAGTTATAGTGCTGAAAAGATAACAGTCCTTAAAGGACTTGAGGCTGTTCGAAAAAGACCTGCTATGTATATTGGGGATACAAGTAAAAGAGGTCTTCACCATCTTGTCTTTGAAGTTGTTGATAATTCAATTGATGAAGCTCTCGCTGGTTATTGCACAAAAATTGTTGTAACAATACATATTGATAATTCAATAAGTGTTTTTGATAATGGAAGAGGAATTCCTGTTGATATTCATAAAGAGGAAAAAAAACCGGCAGTTGAAGTAGTAATGACAATGCTTCACGCGGGTGGGAAGTTTGATAAAGGAACATATAAAGTCTCTGGTGGATTACATGGCGTTGGTGTTTCTGTAGTAAATGCTCTTGCAGAGAGTCTACGCGTAGAGGTTTATAGGGATAATAAAATATATTCACAGTCATATATAAGAGGTATCCCGCAGGGTAAATTGACAATAGAAGGAAAAACGAGAAAAAGAGGTACTCTTATTCAATTCAAGGCAGATGAGGAAATATTCAAAAAGTTAGAGTTTGAATTCGGCATTCTCGAGCATAGAATGAGAGAACTTGCTTTTTTAAATAAGAACCTTGAAGTCATATTGATAGATGAAAGAGATTCCAATAGAGAAAGATTTTTCTATAAAGGGGGGTTGATAGAGTTTGTAAAATACCTTGATGAAGCAAGACCCGCAATCACAGATAAAATAATATTTATAGAGAAGGAGCAAGACGGCGTTCCAATTGAAATTGCGATGCAATATAATAGTTCTTATTCTGAGAACATTTTTACATTTGTTAATAATATTAATACTGTCGAAGGCGGATCCCATCTAGTCGGTTTTAAGACAGCAATAACGAGAACTCTGAATAGTTATGCCCAAAAGAACAATCTCTTTAAGAAAGAGGCTTTTACACTTTCTGGCGAAGATGTAAGGGAAGGGCTTACAGCTGTACTTAGCATAAAGGTGGCGGAACCACAATTCGAAGGGCAGACAAAAACGAAACTCGGTAATTCTGAGATCAGAGGTATAGTTGATTCCGCATTATCGGAAGGTTTGGCGGAGTACCTCGAACGTAATCCTGCGCAAGGCAAGCGCATTATTGAAAAATGTATGAGTGCGGCGAGATCGCGTGAAGCAGCAAAAAAGGCAAGGGAACTCACAAGAAGGAAAAGTGCTTTTGAAATTGGAAAACTGCCGGGAAAACTTACAGATTGTTCAACAAAGGACCCGAGTTTATGTGAACTATATCTCGTAGAGGGAGATTCAGCAGGTGGTAGCGCAAAGCAAGGGCGTGATAGAAGAAATCAAGCTATATTGCCGTTGAGGGGAAAAATAATCAATGTTGAAAAAGCAAGAATTGACAAAGTTTTAAACAATAATGAGATAAGAACTATAATAACCGCCCTCGGGACAGGTATTGGTGAAGAAGAATTTAATATTGATAAATTAAGATACTATAAAATAATAATAATGACAGACGCTGATGTGGATGGAAGCCACATAAGAACACTTCTTCTCACTTTTTTTTATAGATATATGTACATGTTAGTCGAAGGAGGTTTTGTATATATTGCACAACCCCCGCTTTACAAAGTTTATCAAAGAAAAAAAGAATATTATGCGTACGATGATGACGAAAGAGATAATTTGATAAAACGCTTATCAAAAGAAGGAAATAGCAAAGTTGAGGTTCAAAGATATAAAGGTCTTGGAGAAATGAACCCGGAGCAACTCTGGAAAACTACAATGGACCCAGAAACAAGGACCCTCCTGAAAATCACTATCGAAGATGCTGCTGCCGCAGATAAAACTTTTTCTACTCTTATGGGGGAAGATGTGGAACCAAGACGAAATTTCATTCAAAAGAACGCAAAATATGTTAAAAATTTGGATATATAAAGAATGGATAGACAATTAAATATAGATATTCATAGGGATAAGATAATTCCTGTCAACATTGATCAGGAAATGCGCGGTTCATATCTTGATTATTCTATGTCTGTGATAGTTTCCCGTGCGCTACCAGATGTAAGGGATGGATTAAAGCCTGTTCAGAGGCGAATATTTTATGGAATGTCGGGGCTCGGTCTATCGTTTAACAAACCAACAAAAAAATGTGCGCGAATTGTTGGCGAGGTTATGGGAAAATATCATCCTCATGGAGATGCTGCAGTCTATTTTGCTCTCGTTAGAATGGCTCAGGATTTTACACTTCGGTATCCTTTAATCGATGGGCAGGGTAATTTCGGGTCGATAGACGGTGACAGCGCTGCTGCGATGCGATATACAGAAGCGCGCATGAGCAGGATATCAAATGAATTGATGAGAGATATCGATAAGAATACAGTTGATTTTGTTCCTAATTTTGATGAGTCTCTAAAGGAGCCAAGCGTCTTACCGGCTGCAATACCATTGATTTTAGCAAATGGCGCCAGCGGGATTGCTGTTGGAATGGCAACAAATATTCCTCCCCATTGCTTGACCGAGATTATTAATGCTACAATCTACCTCATAGATAATCCAGATTCATCAGTTGAAGACTTAATGTTATACGTCCAGGGACCGGACTTCCCCACAGGTGCTATTATATTGGGAAAGGAAGGAATTAAGAAGGCATACGAAACTGGGAGAGGTATAATAAAAATTAGAGCGCGAGCTTATGTTGAATCATCCAAATCAGGTAAAGAGAGTATAATAATAACAGAGGTGCCATATCAAGTTAATAAGTCTAATCTTATTGAAAAGATAGCCCATCTTGTAAGAGATAAAGTAATTGATGGGATTACTGATATTCGCGATGAATCAGATAAAGAGGGAATTAGGGTTGTTATTGAATTAAGAAAAGATGTTATACCGGAAATAGTGTTAAACCAGCTCTATTCTCACACACAGTTACAGGATAGTTTTGGTATTAATCTATTAGCGCTTGTTGACGGTGTTCCAAAACTTCTAAATTTAAAGGATATTTTAAAGAATTATATAGACTTTCGTCACAAAGTTATTATCCGCCGTACTCAATATGACTTGAAAGCCGCAGAAGAAAAGGCACATATACTTGAAGGATTGAGAATAGCGCTTGATAACATAGATGAAGTCATATCGATAATACGTGGCTCTAAATCTCCATCTGAAGCGAAAGACAAGCTGGTTGACATATTTGAATTCTCCGAGCGTCAGGCTCAGGCTATTTTGGATATGAAGCTGCAAAGACTAACAAGCCTCGAAATTGAAAAGGTTGTAGAAGAATATAAGGAAACACTTAAACTGATTGCTATACTAAAGGAGATTCTTGAAAGTAGAACCAGGCGGATGGAAATTCTTAAAGAAGAAATGCGGGAAGTCAATAGTAAATATGGAGATGACCGTAAAACCGAAATTATTGGCGACGTTGGAGAATTTTCAGTCGAGGACATGATTGCTGAAGAGGATATGGTTATAACAATTACACACAACGGTTTTATAAAACGCTTTCCTGTTGATGTCTCTCGTCGGCAAAATCGAGGAGGCAGGGGCAGCCAGGGAGCTCAGGCAAAAGATGACGATTTTGTCAGAAATTTATTTATCGCAAGCACACATGACTATATGATGTTCTTTACAAACAAGGGGCGTTGTTACTGGTTAAAGGTTCATGAGATTCCGAGGGCGGGAAAAGCATCGCGCGGAAGAGCTATTGTAAATCTTATCAAGACACAAGAGGGCGAACAGGTTAGAGCTGTTCTCAGTGTGAAAGAGTTTGATGAACAACGCAATATTATAATGACAACAAAGAGAGGGGTGATAAAAAAAACAAATCTTTCTTTGTTTGGGAAACCCCGCAAGACAGGAATTAGAGCAATCAATGTTGGTGAAAACGATGATTTAATTGATGTGCTGATTAGTAATGGAGAGCAGGATATAATTCTGGGGACATCCTGTGGTAAATCAATTAGATTCAGGGAAACCGACGTTAGAGCTATGGGGCGGACAGCTGCAGGAGTAAGGGGGATTAAACTTCCAGGAAAAGATAATAAAGTCGTAGGTATGGTTGTTGTCAAAAGAGAAGGAGGTACACTGCTGGCTGTTTCTGAGAACGGATATGGAAAACGGACTGATATCAAAGATTATCCTGTGATAAGGAGAGGCGGTGTTGGTGTAATTACTTTAAAAACAAGTGTGAGAAATGGCAAAATGGTTACGCTTAGAGAAGTAGTTGATTCAGACGATCTTATGATAATTACGGAAAAGGGTGTTTTAATAAGATTACCGGTTTCTACAATAAGGACAATAAGCAGGAATACCCAGGGGGTAAAATTGATACGTCTCGATGACAAAGATTCCATTTCTGCTGTTACGCGTGTTGTCGAACACGAAGAAGAAAGAAGTGACGAAAAGGTTGAAGATTCCACTCTTTTTGTATCTGATATAGAAAATAGTGCGGACTAGATTTCCGAGATTGTACAAGTTGAGATTATAGAACCGGGTCTTTTTGATTATGGAAGGAATGTTAAAAGATATTGATGGTGATAAAAATTTAGAATGTTCTATGTTCTGTATGTAAGAAGGGAAGAATTATGTTTATAATTGGCTATTTTTTAATTGCAATTGGAAAGATATTAACATTTGTTATCAACCTATATGTCATTTTAGTAATTCTAGACGCTGTTCTCTCCTGGTTCCCGAGCGCGCGAGCATATCGGGCAACGAAAGTAATTAATACATTGGTAGAACCTGCTTTAACGCCAATAAGGAATTTAATCCCACATATTGGTATAGATATTTCACCACTAATTGCTATTGGAGCACTGTACTTTATCGACAGCTTTGTTGTCAGCGCTATTGTTCGTATGGGGCAGGCGTTGTTATGATAAAGCAAAGCGACATAATAGAGCGTGAGTTTAATAAGACATTCAGGGGCTATGATCCTGTCGAAGTGCGATACTTTCTTGAGATGCTTGCTGAAGAATTCAAGAAGCTGGAGGAAAGGCTACAAGAACTGGAGCCATTAGAAAGAGAGAAGGGAAAAAACGGAACTAAGGGCACTAAAGAAATTATGAAGGAGGCGGCAGAAAAAGCTGCAAGGGTAGTTTTTGATGCAGAAAAAGTTGCTACAGAAGCATTGAGTGCCGCACGTAAAGAGAAGTCTAAGATTGAGAACTCAATTATGGAACTTAAACATGATAGGGATAAATTAGTTCATGCTTTAAAGCAGGTTATTAACAGTCAAACTGATCTGATAAAAATACTTGAAGGGGATGTTACGGAGTTTGAAAAGGATATTCTTGAAGAGGGTAGTATAAGCCAGGAGGCTTAACAGTTTTGCCGCCAGTTAATCATAATAAGATATTCGAAGGCATTAAAAACCAGGTTAGATCGATTACATATAGCGCTGTAATTACAACTCTTCGCATTAACCTGACTGATTTAAAAAATGATGTAAATGTAATTAGTATACTAGATAATCAAAATGTTAAGATATATGAGTTTGGCGATAGCGGCATCTTATTGTTCTACTTAGATAATATTCCAGATACTGAAGTATGGAGAGAATCAGTAAGGGCGTCAGTAAAACTCGGTGTCAAAAAGTTTCTGTTTATTGGGCATGGAAAAACAGTTGGCGGGTCTTCTAATTTTGTAGGGAGTATAATTACTGACCATATAAATGTTTCCGGTGATAACCCGTTAATAGGGAAAAATTGTGGCTCTTTTGGCGTGAGGTTTCCTGATATGTCAAATCTGTACGATTCAGAATTGATTCAGCGAATTAAAAATGCTTCATTAATGACAGGAATTCAGCTTAACAAAGGAATTCTTTTAATTCCTCTGAAAGTTGAGCAAAGAACCGAGCTGGAAAAGGAAGTTATAGATAGGGGCAATATAACGGCGATTTCGAATGATGTTTATGCAGGAGCAATAACCGCGAAACACGCAGGTTGTAAGTCAGCAGGGGTGATATTTTTCCGGGAATATTTGAATATAAATATAATAGATTTTGCCCGAGAAACCCTCGTCTCATAATAAATAACAGTAGAGCCGAACAGTCCTGTTCGACAACGAACCAGGCGGTTCGTTTGTACATCCCAGCTAATAGTTTTTATAAGCCCATGATTCCGGACGAAATTTTGGGCTTTCTGGATGTGACTTAACCGAACTTTGCGAAAGTTCGCAACTTTCGCAAAGCTGTCCACTACGGGCGCAGGATTTTGGACAGGACCAATCAAACGTTAAGTTTCTATGCTACAGCTTTTATTTCTTTTAACACCTTTTTTGATCCCGAAAAAATCGGGATAAAATTCCGATCTTCGAGTTAGGATATGCTGCGGATGAAGAACAACTTGTATTATGACTATCCGCCTATAAAACTTCCATTATTGTGTATTGAAATGGATTAAAACAGAATTTTTTCATACTCTAAGCTAAGTATTTTTGAAAATAAATGTTATGTATAGAAAAGTTTTCTTATAAATTTGTTAGCAGGAGAAGATATATTGTAGAAGGAGTTTAAATTTTTAGGGAGCGTGCGGATTTTTCTATGGGTAGAGAGTCAAAGAGAGGACTGTTTAGTAAGTCAACTTTTTTCGTGATGACAATAATCTTAACAGTTTTTGCATTTACCGTAGAAGGGAGCAGCTTTCTTGAAAACTCCAATGATACATTAAAAGTCTGGATTTATTTAAAGGACGACCTTCGGGAAAAGTTTCTAAAGCCAATCGAATATCCGGAGCGCACATTAAAAAGATTGAATAAAGTTGGATGGATAAAAAACAAAGATAAAAGTGACTATGGTCCCAGTAAAGAAATTATTAAGACTATAAAGGATAATGTTTTGGAGATAAGGCATTATTCCAGGGTTTTAAAAGCATTCAGTGCTGTAATTTCCATGGAGAATTATTTGATAATAAAGAATATAGAATTTGTTGATAGAATTGAACCTCTTCGTACCTTTGTTAAAAGGAGAAGGATAGAGACTTTTTGGTTTCCAGAAAAAGATTTACAAAAAATTAGCGAGGAAGAGAATTTTTATGGAGAATCATACAAACAGCTGAATCAGCTCAATATTCCAACGGCGCAAGACCTTGGGCTGACAGGAAAGGGTATAAGGATTGCATTAATTGATGCAGGCTTTAGGAAAGACCACAGAGCATTTAAAAAAATCTTGGATGAGAATAGGTTAATAGCGGAACACGATTTTATTTTCAATGATAGCAACGTACAAAACGAGAACACGGAAGACATGCAATACAATCAGAGTTCTCATGGAACTTCTGTATGGAGTTTAATTGGCGGGTTTGTTCCAGATACGTTGATTGGAGCGGCATACGGAGCGGAATTTTTATTAGCAAAGACTGAAAGAATTGGCTCAGAGACACGAACAGAGGAAGACAATTACGTTGCTGCGATAGAGTGGGCAGATTCATTGGGCGCAGACATTATTTCGACCTCTCTCGCATATCGTGATTTTGATGACGGTTTTTGCTATGACTATAACGAACTTGACGGACTAACAGCAGTAACGACCATTGCAGCGAACTGGGCTTATGAAAGAGGGATTCTTTTCGTGACAGCTGCAGGCAATTATGCTACCGCTTTCCCTGATGGTGGATTGTATACTCCCGGGGATGCTTATGGTGCGTTAACAGTTGGTGCCGTTGATGAAAATGGGAATATAGCCGGATTCAGCTCTCATGGACCCACTGCTGACGGAAGGATAAAGCCCGATTTATGTGCGATGGGAGTTAACGATTATATTGCACGAGATTATTCTATAGATAGTTATGGAACTGGGGGAGGAACCTCATACTCTACGCCATTGATTGCGGGGGCTGCTGCATTAATACTTGAAAGATATCCCAATTGGGGACCCTCTGATATTATTAATGAACTAAAAAAATACTCTTCAAAATCAAATAATCCTGATGATCATTATGGCTGGGGAATACCCGACGTTTGTAAGACCATAATTAAAAATGAAAGGATATTAAAAAGAGGTGAGATTACTGTTTTTCCAAATCCTACAATGAAGAGCACTAATTTTTGTTGTAAACTTTCTTTTAGATCATTAGCTGAAAATAAACCAGCGGAATTAAGAGTATTTGATTTATCAGGAAGGCTGGTTTGGAATTTTATTATCCAGCCCCGTTTAACGGGAGAGAATGGATATGTGAAATGGAATCTTAGAAACTGCTATGGCAGGAAAGTTCCTACGGGAATCTATTTAGTATATCTCAAAACAGGGAAAGAGGAGAAAATCGGTAAATTTTTAATTATAAAATGAAAGTAGGCTTTCCGAACAATAGCTACAAATTTGGAAATTATATTAACAATTGCGCCTTTCTTGGATATGCAGCGGAAAGCAACACAGCACAGATAATCGGCGCTTGTATTGAAGGAAATAACAATATCAGATTTAAAAAAGTGATCTATGACAACTATTGTAGAACACATGTTGTCTAAAAAAATGGAGATTTGGAATTTATGGAAAGAGATGAAGTTGAATTAATAAAGAAAGTGCAGGGTGGAAATAAAATGGCATTTCAGCAAATTATGAACAGGTATGGCGAAAGGGTTATGTGCGCTGCCTTCCGCTTTACTAAAAATTACCAGGACGCAGAGGACCTCTACCAGGATACATTTATTAAAATCTATCGAAATATAGAATCTTTCCGCTTTGAAAGTGAGTTTTTTACTTGGGTCTATAGAATTCTGTCTAATCAAGCTTTTAATTTTTACCGTAAGCGTAAACGGTTAACAACTGTTGATCCCGGTGAAGATAACTATCTATGGGAAACAATTCCAGCAGATAAGTCAGATAATGCAGATCGAGAAACATACAGTTCTTCAATTCGCGAAGAGATAGACAGCGCATTGCAGAAACTCTCTCCTCAGCAGAGAGTTGTATTTGTTCTTAAACATTATGAAGGAAAGAAAATAAAAGATATTGCCGCCATTCTTGATTGCACAGAAGGTACAATTAAAAGGTATCTATTCAGAGCAACGCGAAAGCTGCAAACATTATTAGTAGCGGCATAGTCAGGGAGATTAATTATGAAACATGATAAACAATTTGATGAAATGCTGATGCTTTACTTTTATAAAGAGCTTTCGTCTGCAGAGAGGCAGATTTTTAAAAAACATCTTGAGGAATGTTCTCACTGTCAATATGAATTGAATAAACTGAAGGAAATGAAATTCGCTATTTCAAAAGCTACAGAGGCGGTTCCTACAGAAGAGCTTATAAAGAGGGCAAATCTGAGGATTCTGGATGAGATAGGCTTTGGTTCAAAATCCGCAGTTCTGTCGAATGTAAAGGTTAAAATTGAGGAGATGTTAGACTCATTGACTTTTATTTTCTCCCGTCCCAAATATCAACTAATAGCAGTTGCGCTGACATTCGTTGTAGGTGTTTTTATTGGGAAAATGTGGCTAAGCTCAGGACTGTTAAATGACCCGGAGATGCTTGCTAATTTTATTAGCCACAAGCCAAGAATGTCTGAAACGGAAGAAAACATTCTAAAAAAAGCGCTAGCTAATTATGTGCTTCATTCGGGAGATGTGGAGATCTCGGACCTTATACAGAAACAAGGTGTTGAGAACATGGACGGAATTGTTTCGGTAAACGTCAGGATAAAAAAGGATTTCGAACTGGTAGGCGGGTTAGATGATCCGACTATTCAAAATATGTTGAGATATTCCGCACTTCATGATGACAACCCGGATCGCCGTTTAAGGGCAGTGAAGCTGCTTTCTAAATCAGTACAAAACAGGGAAATAGAATCTACAATTATAGCGGTTTTGCTACAGGATAAAATTGTGGATGTCCGCCTTCGTGCTATTCAATCACTTTGTAAACAGGAATGTTCAGAGCAAATATTGGATGCGATAGAATCTGTTGTGTTACGTGACAGCAGCGTAAGGGTAAGGAAGTTAGCAATCGAGTATCTTTCTAATGTTAATAAAGAAGAAATTATTCCTGTAATTGCGTTAGTTTCTGCTAATGATAAAGATGAGACCGTGAGGTCTCTGGCGAGAGAGATTTTAGAGGATTTGCGCAATAAATTTTTTGAGGATAATGAGAGAGGAGAATAGAAATGAAAAAGAGAGCAATATTACTGATACTGATCTTCCCTGTTATTTTGGCGTATTCTTTGGAAGATAAGATGCACTTTGATGGTATACGATACAAAGGTGCGATTGAAAAAACATTCGAGGTTAAAGATGGCGGAAAGCTGATAATGAAGTACATAACGGGTGATGTGTCAATCGTTGGTGAAGCCAGGAGCAGTGTTACAGTTATGGAAAAGTATAGAATAAATGCATATTCTGAATCAAGCGCTAAAAAGATACTTAAGAGTGAAAAGGCAAAGTTTGTCCAAAAGGGAAACACAATTATCGTTGAGAGTAAAGACAAATCGAGAAGGTATAGCAGTAAATTTATTGTAAGGACGCCGCTAAAGTTTGATGTTGATGTAGAAGCCTCTGGGAGCGATTTAGATGTTCAATCTATTTCGGGTAAAGTTAAGCTGGAAACAAGCGGGGGCGATATAGATTTTGTTGATATTAAAGGTAAAGTCAATGGAAATACTTCTGGTGGCGATATTTCTGCAAGCAAATGTATGGGAAATGTAAGCATCACTACTTCCGGAGGAGATATTGATTTGCAAAGCATCGATGGTAATTTGTATGCAAATACTTCGGGGGGCGATATAAATGTAAGAGATGTTAAGGGTAATGGCGAGGTGAAGACTTCAGGAGGAGACATCGACATTTCAAATGTTATAGGCGAAGAATTCAAAGCAAGAACTTCCGGTGGAGATATTGGTGTTGATGATATAAATGCAAAAATAAAGTTACATACTTCCGGAGGTGAAATTATTGTAGGTAATGTTCAAGGTGATATTAAATTGCATACGTCCGGCGGTGATGTTGAAGTAAAGAATGCGAGCGGATATCTAGACGCTAGTACCTCCGGCGGTGGTGTAAACGTTGGAAAGATTGCTGGGGCTTGCAAGCTCCATACTTCGGGTGGTGATATTGAGATCGGGGAAGCTCAGGACAATGTGGATGCCAGCACTTCTGGTGGTGATATAATAATTTCAAGTGCCGTTGGAGCGATCTATGCTCACACGTCTGGCGGAGATATAGAGGCAAAAAAGTTGCTTAGAGAGGGAGTAAAAGATAACTCTATCGACCTTAGAAGCTCCGGAGGCGATATAGTTGTCTATATTCCTGACAATATGAAAGCTGATGTAAACGCAGAAATTAGTATGAGCAACAGGTGGGAAGATAGTGAAATCAAGTCAGATTTTCCGCTTAAAATAGAGAGAACAGAGAAAGGTTCTAAGATAATCATAACCGGCAAGGGATCCATAAATGGCGGTGGTGATCTAATTAAGCTCAGAACGAGCAATGGAGATATTAAAATCCGAAGGATGTTTGAAAAGGATTAGAATGGCAAATTGTTTACACTAATGATTGGTAAAGATAAGAAACATAAGAGGGTAAGGATGAAGGTAAAGGTACTATTTGCTGTGATTATTTTGTTAACCGGAGTATATGCAGATGATCTCACGGTTGAGCGACATGATATTCAGTACGAAGGTGAAAAGGAGATTGATGTTGATATAGAATTTGGTTTTGGTCAATTAGATATAATGAGCGGAAAAAGTGACGATTATATTCTAAAATCCGAATTATCTTATTATAAAGATAGGTACAAACCAATTGTTGAGTATAAAAGATTGGGAGGTAAAGGTAAGCTGCGTTTATATACAGAGAAGTTTGAAAAGGGAGCATTTTTCGGCCTCCGAAAAAAAGACAGGGGCTTTTCTGGGGATATAGAGAAGAACCATTGGAAACTTGAATTTAATAGAAACGTTCCATCTGCTTTTGACATATCTTTAGGTTTAGGGCAGGGCTCTCTTGACTTTACCGACTTAAGAGTAAATGATTTAAGCCTGGAATGCGGTATGAGCGATGTAACGATAGGCTTCAGGAAGAACAACGAAGAGGCATTAAGAAGTATTTTAATTGAAACAGGGCTTGGAAATGTTGAGGCAAAAGGTTTAGGCTATGCTAATATGGCACGTTTGGTGGTTGAATGTGGACTTGGATCAACAACTTTGAGTTTTGACGGGAACTTACGGCAGAATGTTAGAGGCAAAGTAACAGTTGGGCTTGGCTCTGTGGAAATTTCGGTTCCCAAAAGCGTTGGAGTAGAGATTGAAGCGGAGAGGTCTTTTCTTTCCTCTTTAAACCTTGATAATTTTAATGAAGTAGATGAGGATGTTTTTCGTAGCGAAAACTGGAAAGAGGCTAAGCGGAAAATCTACTTGGTGATAGAAATCGGTCTTGGAAGTGTTGATATTGACTGGATTGATTAGTTTAATTTTTTAGAGAGCTCCGTAGGTGTCTTCCCATTAAAGAGTAAATTTATTGCCGATTTGTACCTGAAAATGTTGGTACATTTCTTTTTATATGTTAGAATTTAGATAAGTAAGTTAGTTTTCGAGAAAATTTTCTCGGATGAGGACAAGAATATATGAATGAGGGACAATCAAGTATTTTTTACCTTCCAACTCTATCTCAATAGCTGATTTTCTCATGAAGATCGCATAATCACCTTCTTGAGCTTGAAGGGGAAGATATTGTGGCTCTTCTCTATCTTGTGTCCACGGTTCGTTGTCAAGATCCGCTGAGTTTGGGAGTGGGAAACCTGGCCCTGTTTTAATCACATATCCACCCTGAACCTTCTCTTTTTCCTTCACACCGGGCGGCAAATAAAGCCCCGCAGGGGTTTTGTTTCTCTCTGTGTCCGGTTCAATGAGTACCCTGTCGCCAACAAGTATAATTTCTTGTCCTTCTTTCATAGCACGGTTAATATAACGAATAAAGTGAAAATATTGAACAAGCAAAACACGGAATATTAATTTGGTGAGGTAAATTTTAATTAGAGAGATATAGTGTGTTAAAAAAAAGCAACGCAATTTTATGATAATGAATCTTGCCGCCTTTCCAAATTAGATGTTAGATATCATCATTTAATTTGTAAGAGTATAAAAAAAGACTTGACAATATGAACATATGCTCATTATATTATTTATGAACATTGGTTCATTAAAAAGGAGATTATGTCAAGACCAATTAAAAAAAGAACTGTTCAAGAACCACCAAAAATTCAGGGGATGAAGCCTATTGGGGTTCCAGCAAGTTTTTTAGAGAATGTCATTCTTTGTATTGATGAATACGAGGCAATTCGTCTTGCTGATTACGAAGGACTAGACCATCAAAAAGCGGCAGAGATAATGTGCATATCACGATCTACCTTTACCCGTTTAATCGAGAAAGCTCGTGGTAAATTGGCAGAGTCAATTGTAGCTGTTAAGGAGCTGATAATTGAAGGTGGTAGTTTTTCATTTATCAGTGATTTGATAAGATGTCTTGATTGTGGAGAAATTTCGCGGTTTGATAATCCCAATTTTATCCCTGAAACATGTCCAAATTGTAAATCAGCAAATATTGTTCATTTGAACCAGTGGTTTTCAGTGGGGAGAGAGCATAGGAGAGGTGGACGAGGATTTAGAGGTGGTCATGGTGGTTGGTAAATTTTTAAAAGAAAGGAGT
>DAOUYY010000105.1 GCA_030665885.1 Fidelibacterota bacterium | reverse complement strand
ATCTTTTAATCATATTTTCATTTTCTACTCGTAATTATATTGAAAATTCATTGGGTAACTGTACACCCAATTGCAGTCTTTCT
Organism: Fidelibacterota bacterium; assembly: GCA_030665885.1. Taxonomy (GTDB): domain Bacteria; phylum Fidelibacterota; class UBA2242; order UBA2242; family UBA2242; genus BS750m-G69. Next base: position 8,589 of record DAOUYY010000105.1, on the reverse strand, counting down.
CAAGTGTTTTTGCTTTATATGAATAATTTTTTATAATAGTCTTGAAGGCATAAAATTTTTGTACAATTATTTTTTTCCCACACTATGCCAAAAGTTTGGAACGAAGTATATATCAGAAACTGTATGAGTCAATTCTAAACTTAAAGGTGAGTAATTGTTCATGTCTTGGAAAACATTTTATTAAATGTGCTTATATTTATATATTTGGGTTGGTTTTTCACGAGAGAAAGTGAAAAGTTGATGTTTTCTTAGGTTCGAATAAATGAATGTAATAGTTTATCTTATCCGCTGGACAATTGGATTTTTCTATTTTTGTCTTATTGCCGCTCTTGGTTTTGTCGGTTTGATTTTTTTCAAGCCGCAACAAATCGTTATATTGGCAAGACCCTTATGTAAGGCATTGTTGAAAAGTGTTAGTGTAAGTATAAAAGTTACGGGACTTGATCTCTTCGACCACGAATGCTGCTATATTATTGTTTGCAATCATGAGAGTCTTTTAGATGTATTTCTTTGTCTCGGGTACATTCCATTGTACTTTGTTGGAATTGAGCTGAAGGAGCACTTTTCTTGGCCTGTTTGGGGCAGTCTTATTAAAAGGTGGGGAAATATACCGATTAACAAGGAAAATTTTTATGGTGCCGTTAAAAGTCTTCAAAAAGCCGGAGTAGTTTTGAAAAATGGAACTTCCATAATGATTTTTCCGGAAGGAATAAGAACTGTCACTGGTGAGATGAGAGAATTTAAAAAAGGTGCTTTTTATCTTGCAAAAAATGCAAAAGCGGATATTCTACCTGTTGCAATAAACGGATTATATTATGCAAAAACCAAAGGGGATTGGAGAATTCGCTCTGCAAACGTGACATTAAACTTCGGGAAACCTTTTCTTTATAAAGATTTCAAAGGTCTTTCAGTTGAGGAACTTCGGGATTGGGCAAAAGATACTATTGAGAGATTGAAATACAAACCTCAGGGAAAGTAAAAAAAATGTAACTGTTCACAGCTTAAAATTTTAATGTTACTTCAAATAATTGATACGAAATTGACCTAATTAATCTAATTGCACTAATTTCTAATCAAATTCCAAGTCCAAATTTCTAATATTCAAAATTGGAATTTTTGTAATAGTTCACCACTGAAGGACACGCCTGCCTGCCGACGCAGTCAGGCAGGGAATATCACAGAAAAGATATAAAATGATCAAGTTGTTATATTCACCCCGTGTAATAAGTAAAAAAGGAGATAGCAAGAAGATGAATTCACCCTGTGTAATAATAAATGTAAGGATAATGGTTAATAAAAATGAAAAAATATTACACGGGGTAAACGATCTATTACACAGGGTGAATGAAGATGCCTTGTGTTACGAGCTTGATTTAATTGGTATAGCTTACCAAAGACAGTTAGAATTAGATGTTCATTATAAAAATGTTGTATTTGATCGCAAATTTCGAGCTGACCTTCTTGTTGAAAAGAGAATTCTGGTAGAAAACAAAGCTATGAAAAAGATAACAAATCAGGATGAAGCACAATTAATTAATTAATTTTCCAGAGGAATCCCTATGGGAAAAATAGCAAGATTAAGATTAGGATTATTGTTTAATTTTGGTGCTGTCTCGACGAGTCGGGACGAAATGATGAGAAGAATATTTTGATAATTCAGTGTAACTCCGTGAAAATCAGTGGTGAGCTATTACGAATTTTTATTATTAGTCATTGGTCATTTTTTAGGTTAATTAGGTCAATTAGAGCAATTAGAAATTCTTATATTAATATATACACCATAAAATATGGTTTACAAATAATAAGGTGTGAATGGTTAAAAAAAATAGATGCAAGTTAGCCTGAAAGTATTTGCTTTATATAAAACAATATTACGGTTTGTTAGTCATCTCCTTGTTCTGTCGACAGACAGACTTGTTCTTAAATCAATTTACTTTTTCATTGACTTGGATATAACAATTTGAATGGATTCAAAATGCCTGTCAGTTGATTTTCTCGAGTAAAAAAATCATCTGTGCGTGAAAGAACGGTATGGCTCGCCGGGATTCTACAATTTTAAATCCTTCATTTGTTACCTCTTCCCGCCAGACATCTAAATCTATCATCGTCATTTTTCTTTTACGGGAAGATATTTTCTGCGTGATAATATGCAAGTTGGATTTAATGTAGACGGAAACGATAGCCCATTTTTTTGTAGTGAGGTGCAATTCTTTTAGAAATGTGCATCTTTCTTTGTTCGTTTTAAAATGCTGGAGAAGCCGGAAATTGAAAACCACATCAAACTGATTGTTTTTGAAGGGAATGTCAAGCACGTTTGCAACTACGGAATTTGCAGTTCCCAAATACTGTTCTCTTTGATAAAGAAGTGCATATAGATTTAAATCTGCGTTTGTAATATTAAAGTCATTTTCCAGGAAAAGCTGCGTAAAACGTCCGTAGCCGGTGGGAATGTCCAGTAGCGTACTGTCAGGTAATTTAATTTTGTTCAGCATTTTGTTGACAATTTTCCGTTCGCACCAGGATACAAAGCGCTGGTCTAAGCTACTGTACCTTTTCTTAGAATATTTATGAACTTCTTCTACATTTTGCCAGGTTCTGGAATAGGATTTGTTTCTTTGGAGAGGGGGATAGTCGCTCAAATTTTTCTATCTAAGTGTTTCATTTTAAATCAATCGGCTGGAATTTTACATTGTTTCTTATTGAATGTCAAATGATTTAAAATTCGCAATCCAAATGTCTCTAAAAAAAATCTCTTTCTTCTCTATGTTAATTAGATCCCAAAGACACTTCTCTCTCTTTTAATTAAAAAAAAGATACAAAAGGATTATTTGCTCTATCACCTTATAATTGTAAATTATAGAAGGATGAAAAGAGCATTTACACTATTTGGTTTCTCTCATTTTATTGCTCTTTCTATTATCACAGCATTGATGGTTTTTATTCTCGTCAAACTCCAGACCGTTGATCCTGAAAAACTCAAGAAACGTTTAAATCCATTACTGGCAGTACTTATTCTTACTCAAGTTACGATGTGGAGAATAATTTTCCTGTTCCAAAACGATTTTTCTTTAACAAATGACCTGCCATTTCATCTGTGTGGTATCAGCCAGATTTTACTAATCGTATATCTCATCAAACCCAACAAAAAACTGTTCAATGTTTTGTATTATTGGATAATGTCCGGCTCAACTTTGGGTGTTATTATCCCTGATTTAAAACTGGATTTTCCTTCTGCTCGATATTTTTCAATGTTCTTGCCTCATAGTCTTCTTGTGTTCATAATGTTATATCTTCTATTAGTTCAGAAAAACAAACCTGCAAAAGGTAGTGTGCTCCACGCATTTACGGCTTTGAATATTTACGCAATTTTTCTTATTCCTATTAACTTGGTTACGAAAGGCAACTACTTATTTTTGGTAGAGATACCTGTAGTTGATTTTGGCCCGGTTGAATGGCTGCCCGAGTGGCCCTGGTACCTTCTGATACTTGAAATTTTCTTCATTGGGTTATATCGTTTACTATATCAACCATTTACTACAGCTCAACAGCCTGAAACTTATGAAGAGCAACAGGACAGTTTATCTCCCGAGCAACGTTATCTTGAATAGATGTCTACGACAAAGATTTCTGTAAATTATATCTATGTGAATAGAAGGAGATGAAATGGTATTCGGTGAAAAGGTAATAATAAAGACAAAAGGGTTTTCTGATATACTGAACATTACGGGATCGGTTCAAAGCATTTTATCCCGGTCGAAAATAGATAATGGGATTGTGTCAGTGTCAGCGATTGGTTCCACTGCCAGTGTTACGACTATTGAGCATGAACCGGCGCTGGTTGAGGATATGAAAGACATGTTAGAGAAATTTGCTCCTAAAGCAATGAGAACAAGACATGCCGAAACATGGGGAGATGATAACGGTTTTTCTCACCTCAGAGCCAGTTTGATGGGACCTGGTATTACTCTGCCATTTTCTAAAGGGCGATTAATAATCGGCACCTGGCAGCAGATCGTTGTAGTTGACCATGACAACCGCCCGCGTAACCGGGAAATTTTTGTTCAGGTTGTAGGAGATTAGCATTAAGACCATTATTTCAATAAATACTCTTCCAAAAACAGTACTACCGAATGATAATAGTAATCCCTATTTGATTTCTTCCTGAACCCATGTCCTTCATCTTTAGCAAGAAGGTACCATGCTTCTGTTTCATTGTCACGTATAGCTTTTAGAATCTGTTCCGCTTCGCTTGCGGGGACTCTCGGGTCATTCAAGCCCTGGACAATCAGCATAGGTTTAGAGATTTTATGAGCATTAGTAGTAGGCGAGATTTTCATCAGGAATTTCCTCATTTCCGGATCGCGTTCATCACCGTACTCCGGACGCCTCAAATCTTGCCGATATTCTTTTGTATTTTCCAGGAAAGTTACAAAGTTACTTATACCCACAATATCAATAGCACATCTAAGTCTGTCGTTATAATGAGTCATTGAGGAAAGCACCATATACCCGCCGTACGAGCCACCGATTACAGAAATTTTATCCTTATCAAGATCAGGCTGTGTTTCAATCCAGTCCAAAAGTGCGCCGATATCATACACGGACTCCTCACGTTTGTACCCGTTGTCCATAAGGAGATAGCTCTTTCCATAACCCGACGAACCTCGAACATTCGGGGCTATAAAAGCAATCCCCATTTCGTTAATATAATACTGCGTCATCGAAGAGAAATAAGGCTGGTACTGACCCTCAGGTCCTCCATGAATGCTGATAAGTACAGGAAAAGGTTTCTCTGCTTTTTTAGGCTTGAAAATAAAAGACGGTATCATTCTGAGTTTGCCACCTACTTTGTCAAAAGTGGGGTAATGAAATAATTCCGGAACAACAAAATTATCAGTATCAAGACCACCTACCTCACTATAAGTCCAACGCACAAGTTCTTGGGTTTCAATATTCAGAGCATAAATATCGCCGGGGGTCTGAGGAGTATTCAAACACATTGCAAGCCTTTTTCCATCTGGTGAGAAATTTAGTCCGTAAATCTGACCGATAGGAAGTTCAGGCACAGGAAGTCTTTGCTTGGTTTTGTTATCCCTGATATAGAGTTTGCTGATACCATCTTCATTCGCTGTAAATGCCAGAAGCCGACCTGACTTTGAAAGATCGAGACCTTCAATGTCCCATGATATATCCTTTGTCAGGTTTATGAATTTTTTCTTCTTCAAGCTATAATACCTGAGCTTCATGAATTCGCTACCCTCATCGGAAGTGATATAGATACCCTTCCCATTTTTTGCCCATAAAGCATTGCCATAGGCTATCTTTTTATCAGATGGATTAATCTGAGTCATCTCTTTAGTCTCAATATCTACTACGTAATAATAGGATTCATTTATAGAAATGTAATTTATCACGAGTAGTTTTTTATCATCAGGCGACCAATCAACAGCTCCCCAATAACCGCCACGATCCACAAGCAGTTTATAATCTCCGGGGTTTTCAATAGTTGCGTAATAGATGTCTGTATCTCTACCATTCCTCATTGTACTTGAGAAGAAGAATTTATCTCCTTTGTTTGACCATCCGATTCCGCCGTTTCTGGATTTACCATCTGAAATCATTTCATATTTGCCAGTCTCCATATCGAAAGAGAAAACCTGGTAATATTCCGAACCGCCGACATCTTTTGTAAAAAGAAAACAGGATTTATCTTTGGAAGGACTAAGGTCAACACCACCCACAGGTTCGTTGAAAAATGTTATCTGCTTACGTGCACCACCTGGTTTCTCAACAAAGTGCACCTGACTAGTCTCGCCAAAACGAGTTCCTATCAATATTCCATTTCCTGAGGGCGACCAATCGTAAATATAAGCTGACCGCACATTTTGGTACTGCGTTGTTCTATCCTTTAAGGATTGCGGAATTTCAGGAATATTTTCAATGACAAGATTACCAATTTCTCTTTTTTCAACCTGGGCATACGAGAGAATACAAGAACCTGCAATTAAAATAGCGTTTGTGAAAATAAGAAAAGATTTTTTCATTGGATTATCCTCTTGATTTTGTTAAAGGACTTTTTAAATTAAAGCAAATGAATGTTAAATAAAATATAGTAAAAAAACAATTGTATTTATACTATCGTCTTCACTAAAATTAAAGCAGCATAATCAGTTTTTAGGAGTATAACATGAAAACTTTTCAGAAGATTTTAATTCTCACTGTTTGTCTCTTACCTTTACTATTATTGGGTGAAAGGCAAAGCAGGCGACCTATTACCCCAGAGGACATTGTTAATATACGTGATATCTCTGATTCGCAGATTTCACCAGATGGGAAATGGGTTGCTTTTGTAGTTACCGAACCCGCTGATACAAGTAAACCTGAACTACCCAGAAATTCTGACATATGGATTGTACCCTCTAGCGGCAGCGCTCCTCCTCGCGAATATGCCTTTACACCAAAAAAGGAATTTATGCCGCGATGGTCACCTAACGGTAAATACCTTGCTTTTCTTTCAAATCGAGGAGAAGATGAAAAAAATCAGATCCATCTAATGTACACCAACGGAGGTGAAGCAGAACCTATTACCAAAGTCAAAGAAGGAGTTTTAGTATTCAAATGGAGCTCTGATACAAAGTTTATAGCATTCACCTCAAAAGATTCACTGACGAGCAGAGAAAAGAAACAGAGGAAGCTAAGAGACGATGAGCGAGTCTTAGATGAGGATTTTAAATATATACGTCTATATGAAATAGATCTGGCATCTCAAGAAGTTATATTGATATCTAAAGAGAACGAGAATATTAATGACTTTGACTACTCGCCGGATTGTAATAAAGTGTGTATGTCGGTCTCTGCAAACCCTAAATTAGATGAGGTTTTTTACCAATCCAAACTGGTGCTAATCAAAAGGGATGGTTCAGTTCGGAAGGTCATTAGTGAAAAAAGTTTTGGCAATGTTTGCTGGTCTCCTAATGGGAAGCAATTACTTCATTTTGCACCTATTGGAGAGGGAATAGCAAGTCTTCCTTGCCTTATCTTGTCAAATGGTAGCGAAAAAAAATTGTTAGCGGAAGAATATCATGGTACAATTTGGGAGATAGATTGGTTTCCCGATAGCAAATCGCTCCTGGTTTCGAGCCAGGAGGGTGTTCAGGGTATCATTGGAAAACTCAGTACAAAATCAGGAAAGGTGAAACGACTCGCCCCCGTTGGGCGGCCCTTTGGAGGAAATAACAATTGGAGTATAAACGCTAATGGTGAATGGGTTGCTTTCATTGACGCCAGCGCAACTTCAACAAAAGATATCTGGGTTATGAAGTCGAATGGCTCTGGTGTGAAGCGGCTTACCAATATGAATCCAGAGGTCAACTCATTATCTTTATCTTTCGGTTCACAGGAATCAGTTCAATGGAGAAGTAAAGATGGAACACAGATTGAGGGAGTGCTGATAAAGCCAGTCAATTATGAAAAGGGTAAAAAATATCCCCTAATAGTCCAAATACATGGAGGCCCCAGGTGGGCATGGTGGAACGGATGGCTTGTTTCTTGGCATGAATGGGCACAACTTTTGGCAAGTAACGGATACGCAGTTCTTTTGCCTAATATACGTGGTAGTGATGGATACGGCTGGAAATTTGTCGAGAAAAACCTCAAAGATTGGGGTGGTGGTGATTTTGAAGACATCATGAGTGGTGTTGATTATCTTATTAAGGAAGGTATCGCTGATTCTGAAAAGATAGGGATCGGTGGCTGGAGTTATGGTGGTTTTATGACATCTTGGGTTGTATCGCAGACTGGACGTTTTAAAGCTGCAATTATGGGTGCAGGACTTTCCAACTTAACAAGTATGTACGGTACAACTGATATTCCCAGTTTTATGAAGATTTACTTTGGGGTGCACCCTTTTAATGGGAAGGAAGTTTATGAAATGCGCTCTGCTATAACATTTATAAAGAACGTTCAGACGCCAACATTAATTCTTCATGGTGAAGAAGATGATCGTGTGCCTATTTCTCAAGCCTATGAATTTTATAAAGGACTCCAAGATATGGGTGTTGAAACAAAATTTGTAATTTACCCTCGAGAACCACATGGCATTAAAGAACATGCTCATCAATTGGATTTGATTCGAAGAGTTTTGGATTGGTATGATTGTCACTTGAAAAATTAGAAACAAGTCAAGGGTAGCAAAGAGATGAAGCAAAATTATGACTAACGTAAGAAAATTTTTGGAAAAATAAAAAGATTGACAAAGAAAATTATTATAAATAACTTGATTACTGGGTAGTAGAAGAGAAAGTTTTAATATTTTAAATAAAGGTTTTAATTATTCTTAGAGCTGTGGGGCATTTATTCGGTCGGTTTAGGTTTCTATATAAAAATATGTGCAGTTTTCAGAAAAAATGTTTTCTATTGATCCAGATTAGTTATATTAATAAAAAAATAAAGGAGGAGGTAAAAATGAAGAAACTAATGCCAATTATTATTTTGGGGTTAATTTTAGTTTTGAGTTTACCTGTTTTAGCAGCGAGATTGGAAGTAAAAGGAGTAGTTATCTCAGCTAAAACTGGTGAACCTTTAGTAGGT
>DAOUYY010000164.1 GCA_030665885.1 Fidelibacterota bacterium | reverse complement strand
GTAGTTAAAGTTATGGATTCTTTTTTTGGATCAATTTTGCCATCTCCATTGAGATCACGATAAGTCGTCTGAAAAACGTAGGAAAGGACAGCACCTCCGCCAAGTTCAAACCCTATACGATAACCGAGTATTGTATTTTCAGATGGATTCTTGAAATCGAAAGGATTTTCATCGTTGTTTCTTTGATAGAAAGCTGTTGCATTAGCAAGTTTGGGTATCTTATCTTTTGGAATTGATGCCGTTGCCATAAAACTCTTTATTTCTTCAGAATCTGTCATCATGTGTTGATAATAGCTCCCGAGAATAACGTAATTCAAAATATTTACATTCAAAGAACCGAAAACCCCTTGCATAGTTCCTTCTCGATATAAGGACATTTGCTGTTTAGTAAATATTCTATTTTTCCTAATTTGTACTCTTTCAAAATCATAAGTTCTATCCCAGAAACTATAGAGAAAGTTTGAACCAGAGTAGCGGTATTCAAGACAAAGATTAACTATTTTAAAAATTTGAGCTCTCAATCCTGGTGCCGCAATACCCCAACCCGGAGTAAATGCTTTGTAAGAATTATCGCAATAAGAAGTATCTTCAAATGGGAAGAAACTTGCAACTTGTCCGTAAGCAAATAAATCAATGAATCTACTTTTAAATACAGGATATCCAACATCAAAAGAGATTGCTCCATTTAATTTTCGATCATACTCACCTAATTTAGTAATTCCATTTTCTATAACCTCTTCGCTTGGAATATTGAAACCATTATCTCTCAGAAATTGTCTTTGGTTAGCATTAAATTCACTACCTAATGAATCAAGTAATTTATTATCATCAGCATCTTTATAAAGATCCAGTGCATCCGGTACTTCATCATCGTCTGAATCTGGTAAACCCAAATACGGATAAATGTCCATAACAACACTTCCACCAATGGTTAATGGTAACTTTCTTATTGGTTTATATGTAACACGTCCGGCAATTAAACCCGGTCCAGTAATCTCTTTAATATTCGCCATAAAAGCTTCCCAACCCAATTCATTGAACTGCATACCTGTATGAACGCCAACTTTCCGGATTTGTGGATATTCAGTTGTATTTGAGTAACCATTCATCAATATTCCATACCCTAATGTTACATTATCTAAAGCACCAGCTTTCGCAAAGAAAGGGTCTCCTTGTTGTGCCCAACGAAGATAATAGATCTTATCAAGATAGTCCGAAAATTCATCCCATTCATTTTCCCTGATCTTACCTTTATCATCCATATATAAGACAACATCCAATCCGACACCAAGTTTTCCAAATTTAACCTCCGGGCGAAGAGCAATCTGATTGTAAATCACTCCATCAATTGTAACAGACCCTAGACCCAATCCCATGCCATAAGGTTTTGAAGCTTTTTTAGCAGCAGGTTCAGGTGGTACTTCTTCTTCAGTTATAGCAGCCATTTCAGCAGTAGGTGGTATAGTTACTTCTTCCCCAGGTACAAATACCTCTTCTTCAAGTTCTGGTGGTGTAACTTCCTCTTCAATATCTGGTGGAGGAGCTTCTTCCTCAATGTCTACTGGCATATCTTCTGGTTCAATGGGAATATTAAGTAGCTGTCCATCAAGTGTTGAAATAATCATTTGTCCTGCTTCCAACATGGATTCCATACCGGTTATCAGGTTAATAACTTGAACTAAACCTTCTATACCGTAGAAACGGTCTCCATACTCCGGAGATGTCATAACCCAGAACTCTGTTCCTTTAACAGATGCAACTGATGTTGGTGTTGCTATACGATATGAGGTTGTAATGCCAGGGATTATTTTTGCAAGAAGTCTTCCCTCAGAAATTTTGATTGTCCTAACAGAAAACTCTTCCTTAATCTCTATTTCTGAATTTTTTCTAATTTTTATTAAACTTTTGTCGTCACTAAACAATAAGGCGGCATATCCTGCTTCATAAGTTTTTAGAGCATCGCCAATGTTCAAGCCCATACTTATTTCTGCAGGAACAGAAAAATCAGTCTCTCCTTTTGGACGAATATTTACTACGCCGCTTTTCTTTAGAATTGTTGCAAACTGAGTTTGTGCTTGTACAACTACAGAGAAAATTATAATACTACTAATTGCGAATACAATTATTTTTCTCATATTAACACCTCTTAACTTTAAGTTATTTTTTCTTTGAAATTATTCCTAAAATCACTTTAGAATCAAGCAGTTCTACTATACAAAATTCCATTTTTAATTTTTCCTGACTTCCATCAGATTTTTTCAACTTTATAAAAAAAGACTTTAAAAGACCACAGTCAATTTGGTTGATTATTGTTTTTAATGAAGCATCTATTTTAGTTTCTATAAAATTTGAAATCCCTTTTCCAATAATATCCTGCCTATTGTATTTCAAATGATTGCAGAAAGGCCTTGATACTCCTAAAATAATACCGTCCCTGAGAAATAATACCGCCTGATCAGAAGATGAGTCTATCATTTTTGATATACGATCACGACTCTCTCGGACTTCTCTATACATTCTTACCAATTTTTCATTAAACATTGATAGTCTATCATATTTTTCCTTTAACCGTCTCAATGCACTGCTACCATCAACGGTAATACTATCTATAATTGGAGTAGAATATTCTTCAATAAAATCCTTAAGTGTATATCCTAATCCTTCAATAGCCTCAATAAATATCATGCTATTTGATTTCTCAACTTGCACAAATCGTAGTCCTATTTCAGATATTTTCTCGTGATTTTTTAAAACCCATTTTGCCATTTCGTACTTTGACTTTTTTAACCTTTTTATATCTAAATCAGGTCCAGCGACTCTAATACTCCTTCATTTTTCATTTTTACTCCCACAAGCAGTTGACTCAAGTCCATTTTTTTTCTCTTCTAAATTTAAATGGATTCCACCAATTAACTTAGCATAAATGTTGTAAAAAATGATAGTGAGTAACATTATAAACAGTATTACACCCGTTAATAATAAACCATTGATTATAGAAACAAAGAAAACTCCTGCAATATTAAATGTTGGTGCTTCTATAACATCAAATAATGGTAAATCAGTTATTGATTCACCGAAAAAACTAATTATCCAAATTATGGCGAGGTATAAGAAAAAAACAAGGATACATATAACGGTTAAAGTAACTAAAAATGATATTTTTAAAACTGAACTTAGGCTGATATTCTTTATTTCATAATCCATATATGTAACCTAATATTTTTAATGATTGTTAAGTTCAGTAAAAATTTGTACTAAATCAAGAAATTTTGGAGTTTATGTAATTTTATTTCAGGACAAAGTTAAATTAATATCTAAAGTTCTGAACAGTTAGGACTCGGAATAATAAGTAAAAACAATAACTTACATAATTTATAGCGTTAAAATTTTACAAATTACTCACATCAGAAAGTAATCTGCTGCCCAAGTGAAAATGCAAAACCTTTCGCATTATTGAACATCCCGCCAATTTGCGAAAATCCCCAATCCAGTGAGTAGTGATTGAAACTTAATCCTGTACCTATTCCCCATTGAAATTCTTCTATTCCACCGAAGGCAATACCAGCTCGGATAGGCAACCACTTTAGAGGTCGAAAGTCCGCTGCAAAAGATATTTTGGGTAAATAGGTGGAAGCAAAGTCCTGGTTAAAATGTTGTTTAACCGTAGTAAATACATTTAAATTTTCAAATATATTATACTGAAAACCCAGCAGCAAATAGCCTGGATAGTTTGATTTTAATTCGTTAATTGAATAACTGGTATCTTTTTTCACACCTTTTTCGAAAAGAGAATCAGCGATGTCGAATTCATCGGAATATATTTCTGTAAAATAGGAATATTCGACTTTTTCTGCTTCTATAATTCCCCAGTTTATAGAACCGAGGAGATTATTTAACGAAATATTTGCCATCATTTTTTCATTAATTACAGCAGATAACCCCATATCAAGAGCCATCCCAAAACCACCTTTACCATATTTTGCAACTGCATCTCCCTCTAGTACAAATTTATCTTCGAAAGTTGTGATTTGCGCATTTACCTGCTCGAATTCTGCATAACCAATTCCTACCAGGGTCTTAATGGCGATCCCAGCCGTTACCTGTGAACAGTAATCACTAAGATATGGAATTCCCAATTCACGGCCATGAGCTACAGCAATAGTAGCAACCGATTGAGCTTCGAGATCAAGGTCACTCAAATCCACCGCTTTTCCGAATTCATTTCCATAAAATGCAAAATGGAATAACGACTTCGGTAATACCAAATTCCCGGTAAACTCAGTTCCGATTGTCACTGCCCACCGACCTACCGAAATACCGAGTATTTGCATCTGGAGGAGTGGATTCAGCATTAAGCCTTCATTTGGAAAATAGCCTAATAAATCTTCCTTATCTTTATCGGTTAAATATTTTCCGGTAAAAAATTTGTTGTCGAGCCAATAAGGAGAAATAGAGTTATTGCTTATTTGAAACGCCGGAATGGGAACAAAGGGAAAAGCGCCGAAACTCATTGAAAATTTCGGATTATCATTCAATCCTAAATTAGCCGGATTCCAACCAATAACATTAGCACCTCTTGCTTTTGTAGAATAGGCATTGGCAAATGCAACACTATGCGGATTCATATAAAGTTGAGCAAAACTCCTAACATTCAACCCCAAAAATAAAACAACAATTAAATATCTATATTTTTTCATGTTATCTTCTCCTAATTATCATTCTCTTTTAAATCAATTAAGCCTTTTATCGAACCATATAATTGTATAGATAATGAATCACTCTTTAGTAACCGAGAGGGAATAATGTTACCGTTTTCGTCTCTTAAGCCTAATAACTTCACTTTGGCTTTGACATATAATGAGTCCTGAAAAAGTAAAAATTTACTCTCATCGAGATACATCACATCCGTAAAGGACGAATCGGGCAATAAATGAAATATAGCAAGGGTATCAGGAGATATAGCCGATCCATCTTCAAAGGAAACGGTATCCTTTGCTGCAAGAACTTCCAGATCACCACCAAATTCAAACTTATTGTCCATTTTTGAATAAAGTTTTATAGACTCCAATTCATTCGGTATATCCTCTTTAACTAAGTTCGGGCTGATATTTATTTCAGCATTTTCTAAAATTTCCATTTCCATTGGAACCGTGATGTACATTGTCCCACCCACATATTGATCAGTTGACACAGTTCCGGTACCTCCAACTGAAGCACTTCCATAGGCAATGATCTTCTTGGGTTTAATATTAATTAAATCAGCAGCGTTAGGAATAATTACTCGCGGATTACTGATAATATTTTGATGAACTTCGGAACTACTTGTATCACCTTTGTCATTAAAGGAAATCAACATCAGATTTAATTCTACCGGAACACCAATATTCGTATCAAAATCAAGGATGATGTCCACATTAGTTAAATTGATACCTTCTAATTCTTCGGGCAATGCATCAATATCCTGTTCAACAGAATCAATATCCACAGTTACTGTATCTATATATCCAGTCACACTGGAAAATGACAGGTCTTTCAACTGTACTTCGACATTGATCTCATTTCCAAAGGTTAGTGTCATCGCTTCACCAGATGGTAAACTGACTGTCGAGGTATAGTGAATTTCCCGATTCGTTGACAAATCACCAACAGGCAGCTGAATTTTATAAGAGCTTAAGGAAATTGTATGGGCAACAGGTTCTGTACCACTTCCAAGGTTGATTGTATACTGAAACGGTGTGTTATCGGTTTTCTTTACTATTTCGTTCACGGTAAAATTAACCGTTGCAATGGCACCAACATTATTAGTAACCGTGAGCACCAAATCTCCAGAGCTGATCATCGCCTCCTCAATTTTTGTCTCATCATCAATTTCAATTGTATTCTCTTCAACAATAGCATC
>DAOUYY010000080.1 GCA_030665885.1 Fidelibacterota bacterium | reverse complement strand
CCTCGTGATAGCACTGCTCTGATTTTATTGAGAAGAATTCGGGATGAAGCGCATCGTTTTGCAATTACTTATCATAGGAAATTGCGTAAAAAAGGCGGAATAACTTCAAGGCTTGATGATATTCCCGGTTTGGGAAAAAATAAGAAACAGGAATTGTGGAAATATTTTAAAACTATATCTAGAATGGGTTCGGCATCTGTTGAAGACCTTTGTGAAGTAAATGGAATCGGAAAAAAATTGTCTCACACAATTTGGGAGTATTTACACTCATGATAAGTATTTCAGTTTCAGCAATTACAAATCTAATTTGTCCTTTTGTATTAGACAGTTGCGGTAATTGGTTTTTACAAATGGAAAATTTTTTATGACCTCATATTTTTTATGATCGTTGATAAGTTAGGAGATAGAATGGAAATATCTGGCATTGATGTTAAAGATTTAGTGGAAAAATACGGTACCCCGTTATATGTTTATGATTTTCAGCGTATGAAAGATAATGCAGAGAGACTGAAGACTGCATTTAAATCGGATACCATTTCAGTTAATATTTATTATGCAATGAAAGCTAATTGTCATCCGACTATTGTAAAATTATTTTGGGAAAATGGTTTCGGCGCTGACTGCGTAAGCCCCGGTGAACTTGAAGTTGCATTAAAAGTAGGTGTAAACCCTGAGAATATTTTATATACAGGGAATTATGAAAGTTTAAAGGATTTAAGTGCAGCTTTTAAAGCAGGAGTTATAATTAATTTGGATGATATAGCTTCATTGGATAGACTTTTGAAAGTTGGAAAGCCTGAAAGAATTAGCTACCGGATTAATCCCGGAAAGGGAAGAGGTAAATATAAGGAAATAACTACAGGTGGCAATAAAGCAAAATTCGGTGTACCTCACGAAAAGTCTATTGTTGCATACGAAAATGCCTTAAAAGCCGGAATCAGGAGATTTGGTGCTCATGTAATGACCGGTTCGGGAGTTTTGGACGAAGATCATTTTCCGAGGATGCTTAATAATTTTCTAGATATATTGGGAAATATTAGGCATAAACTTGGTATAACCTTTGAATTTATTGATATGGGCGGTGGATTCGGAATTCCATATTTTGAAGATGGTGAAGCACTTGATATCTATGTTGTTGGTAGAGAAGTCTTAAGAGTTTTTAAGAAGAAAGTAAAAGAATTAGATCTGGGAAATCCCACTTTAGCGATAGAACCTGGTCGTTATCTTGTTGGAGATGCAGGTTATCTGATTTCTCGTGTTTTAGGTATAAAAGAAAGCTATAGGAAATTTGCCGGAGTAGATGCGGGATTTAACACATTAATTCGTCCTGCTTTGTATAATGCTCAGCATCCAATTGTAATTCCAGGTAAAGAAAATGTCGAGAAAAAGATGTCTATCAGTATTTGTGGGCAGATATGTGAGAATACAGATATATTTGCGACTGATAGAATGTTACCTTCACTTGAAGAGGGTGATTTAATAGTATTTACACAGGCAGGTGCTTATGGAAGTGTAATGTCAATGCCGTATAATTTGCGTCTCCGTCCGGCTGAAATTGCTGTTATTAATGGAAAGGATGTCGAAATTACTCGTCGAGAGACAATGAATGATTATTTTAATAGGATTAATCTTTTAACTTAAGTAACACGAATAGACGTTATTTTACACTAACTATTTGCATAATCCCTCAACCTTAGGGATATTCCAATTCATCTGGAAGAGATGGGGGTTATGGAGAAATGGAGTATTGGAATACAAGAATATTGTGTCAAAATCATACCATTTTTAGAAGAGGAAATTATTTATTCTTCCACCACTCTCCATAATGGATCTCTTCGAGACAATTCTCCAATATTTTAGGTTAATTTATTTATATAGTATCTGAGGCACTACCTATTTACTCTGAGATAGTTTTGAATAATTGAATACGTGAATATATGGAACAGAATTGTTTTTATAATCAAGATAAATACAAAAATATTCGTATTACCTCAGTTATAGGTTGAAAAGGATATCTGTACCGCGAAGCTCTGCTTCGCAAATATAGATATCTTTTAAAAAATGATTTCCGAAGCGGAGCTTCGGGGTACGAATAAAACCTGAAACTGAGTAATTATAAATATTCTTAGCGTTCTTTGCCTGCCTGACCGGCAGCCGCCGGACGTAGACAGGTGTCTTGGCGGTTAATATTAGAAAAGGAGAATAGATGAGCAAAATTGAAGAACCAGTTGTAGATCTTGAGTTAGCAATACAGCACGGACTAAATGAGGGGGAGTGGGAAAAAATAATAAAGATTCTCGGTAGAACACCTAATTACACAGAACTTGGTGTCTTTTCAGTTATGTGGAGTGAGCACTGCAGTTATAAAAATTCTATTGCAATGCTTAAAACACTTCCAAGGTCAGGGAAAAGACTACTCGTAAAAGCAGGTGAAGAAAATGCCGGCTTAGTTGATATTGGAGATGGTTTGGCTATTGCATTTAAAATTGAAAGTCACAATCATCCATCGGCTCTTGAGCCCTTTCAGGGAGCAGCGACTGGAGTTGGTGGTATCCTTAGAGATATTTTTACAATGGGTGCCAGACCTATAGCATCTTTGGATTCTTTACGTTTTGGTCCGCTTAACAATCCCCGAAATCGTTATTTGTTTGATCAAGTAGTACAGGGAATAGCTCATTATGGAAATTGTATGGGAGTACCGACAGTTGCCGGAGATGTGTATTTTGAAGATTGTTATTCAGGTAATCCTTTAGTAAATGTCATGACTATAGGAATTGTTAAACATGATCGGGTGAAGAGTGCAACTTCAAAAGGAGAAGGTAATACAGTAATGATAGTTGGTTCTTCTACTGGTAGAGATGGTATTCACGGAGCGACATTTGCCTCCGTTGAACTTGACGAAGAATCTGAAAGTAAACGCTCTTCAGTCCAGGTTGGAGACCCATTTACTGAAAAATTGTTACTTGAAGCAACACTTGAAGTGGCAAGGAAGAACTATGTTATAGGTATACAGGATATGGGAGCTGCTGGTATTACCTGTTGTACTTCAGAAATGTCAGCGAGGGGTGGTTTCGGAATGATTTTAGACTTAAGTGCTGTACCACTTAGAGAACCAAATATGTCACCTTATGAAATTATGCTTTCTGAATCCCAGGAGAGAATGTTAGTCGTAGTAAGAAGGGGCTTTGAAGAAGAAGTGAAGACAATATTTAAGAAATGGGATTTGAATTGTGTTGAATTCGGAAAAGTAACAGATATTAAAGATCTTCAACTATATATGAATGGTAAAAATGTGGGGACGATACCTGCCTGGGACCTTGTGCTTGGAGGAGGTGCTCCTGTTTATGAAAGAGAAACGATTGAACCTGAATATTTTAAAGAAGTTAGAAGTGTAGACCTTAAGAATTTGCCTGAGCCAAACGATTATAACGATGTATTATTAAAACTACTTTCATCACATAATATAGCTGATAAATCCTGGATATACCGGCAATATGATTATAGTGTTAGAACAAGTACGGCTATTCCACCCGGGAGTTCTTCAGCTGTTATTAGAATCAAGGGCACAAATAAAGCAATTGCTACTAAAACTGATGGAAATGGAAGATATACATATTTGAATCCATATAGAGGGGGAGCAATTGCAGTGGCTGAATCTGCGAGAAATGTGGTATGTTCTGGAGCAAAACCTATAGCGATAACTAACTGCCTCAATTTTGGTAATCCCTACGATCCTGAGATATTTTACCAGTTTAAGAATGCGGTTCTCGGAATGAGAGATGCTTGTTATGCCTTTAATACACCTGTTACAGGCGGTAACGTAAGCTTTTATAACGAATCGCCATCTGGTGCAATTTTTCCAACCCCTGTTGTAGGAATGGTTGGGTTAATCAATGACATTTCACATATCACAACTTCCTGGTTTAAGAATGATGGTGATTTTATTATGATGCTTGGGACAATAAAGGGTGAGTTGGGTGGAAGTGAGTACCTTAAGGTGATCCATAACCTTGTAGCAGGTGATGCGCCTACGATTGATTTACCTTTTGAAAAGCGAGTTCATAATGCCTGTCTTGAAGCGATTCGCAGGAGAGTCGCTAACTCCGCTACGGATATTTCTGATGGAGGACTTGCGGTAGCAATTGCTGAAGCATGTATATCAAATCCTGATAAGTCTATCGGAGCATCTGTGTATATTTCAAGGAAACTTAGAAATGACGTACTGTTTTTTGGAGAGAGTCAGTCTGTAATAATTTTATCAATCAATGAAAACAGGCTGCTTGAAATGGAAAGAATTGCAGCGAAAAATATTGTTCCATGTGTAACTATCGGAAGAGTTAAAGATAATGGACGTTTGAGAATGAATGATGTTATCGATGTTTCTTTGGAGGAAATTAAAACCGTGTATACAAATGCAATTCCGGGCGCTATGAAGATGACAAGTTAGTATAATCGAACAGATATCTAATTACTTAGAAGAGTATTTATGAATAACGATTTAAAGCAAATTTCACCGGAAATTATCAATATAAGAAGAATGATACACGAAAACCCGGAATTATCTTACAGCGAGTACAACACTACTGAATTAATTAATAATTCATTGACTAAGTGGGGATTGGAATTTCATCCTTTTGAGAATCTGGAAACAGGTGGGTATTGCGATATTGGGAATGGACATATTTTAGCATTTCGATCGGATATTGACGCACTGCCAATTAATGAAAATCCCTGTCATGAATTTTGTTCGAAAAATTCCGGAATTATGCATGCCTGCGGTCATGATTATCATACGGCGATTGGTCTGGGACTTTTAAAATATTTTGTCAATCATCAGAGCGAATTAGATGGAAAATTAAGGGTGATATTTCAACCGGCAGAGGAAGCAGACCCTGGTGGAGCTAAAAGTGTTGTAGAAGAGAAAATCTGGGATAATGTAAAGGAAATTTTTACAGTTCATGTAGATTCTGGACTTGATATTGGTAAAATCTCTGTTATTAATGGCACATCCTCGGCATCTTCAACAGTAATTATCGTTAAACTGAATGGTCCTGGAGGACACACATCCAGACCACATGAAACGGTGGACTTAATTCATGTGACAGCGGAATTCACTATTCAAGTTCTTACATATCTTAGAGAGCATATCGATCCGAGAAATTCCTTTGTTCTTGCCTTTGGTCAAATACATGGTGGCGATTATCATAACGTTATTCCGCAAACAGTCACACTTCAAGGGACATTGAGAACTTTCGATAATTCGATTTTGGAAAAGTTACTTAAACTTATCAAACACTTTGCTACTTGTTTTTCAAAAACCTATGGACTTAGTATTGATATAAAATTTACTAATACTACTCCCGGAGTGGTTAATGATGATAAAATGTATCAAATTTTTATCGAATATATAAACAAGGTAAAAAATGAATCTAACCTTGTCATTCTTCAAAAGCCGTCAATGGGAGCAGATGATTTTTCTTTTTATCTCGATAAGGTGCCAGGACTATATTTACATATTGGAGGTGGGGGAAATAGTGTCGCACACAGCGGAGATTTTAACTTAAACGAGAATCTGCTTAAACCGGCATTAAATCACTTGATCGGTTTTGTTTCGTATTATTTTAAAAGATAATTCAACCTCTGAAATTTATTTCTCCTGATAATAGTTTTGGATAAGTCACATATTTGTAATACTACGAATCGTTTTGTATAAAGGACGAAGTCGTGCATACATTTTACAATAAACTTTTTTGTACAGATTATCATAGATTTCGTGAATTTTTATATCAGGCTCGAATATATCTCCGGGGTGAGTCATCTCAACCACAGCGGTTTTGAAATTTGGATGCAGACCAACGCCTACTGCGGCGTCAATTGCGGCTCCCAGACCGGATGCTTCATATACGTGTGGGCGTACTGTAGGAAGCCCAAAAATATCAGCAGTAAGTTGCATAGCCGCATTACTCTGGCTTCCGCCTCCGGCAACACGTAGCTCGATAATTGGAATATGGCTGCGTTTTGCTGTGCGTTCAGCTCCTTCACGCAGAGCATAAGCCAAACCTTCAAGGATAGCGCGATAAATATGAGCACGGGTATGTACATCAGTAAATCCAATAATAGTTCCCTTTGCCTCAGGACCGGGATGCTTTAAGCCGGGAGACCAATAAGGTTGCAGAATTAATCCCTGCGAGCCAGGTGGGACGGCATGTACAAGATCGTCGAATAGTTCTTCAGGTTTAATACCGCGTTTCTCCGCAATACGCTGTTCATACAATCCGAATTCTTGATTAAACCAGCTAACCATCCAATATCCGCGGTAGATTTGTATTTCTAAACTATAAGCATTGGGGATAGCAGCCGGGTAGGGCGGTATAAGTGGAATAACCTCGATATAACGTTTATGAGTAGTATTTATAGTAGCGGCAGTACCGTAACTCAAACAACCAATGTGTGGTTCAAGACAACCTGCACCGATCACTTCGCAGGCTTTATCAGCTGCTGCTGCAATTAGTGGAAGTCCCGCTGGAATTCCTGTCGCCTCAGATGCTCGAGTAGTAATCTCTCCTAATACATTACCGGGTGGAATTAAATCAGGTAATAAAGATGGATCCATAGGTAATACTTTCCATTTCCAATCACTCCTTTTAGCCCATTTTTGGGCTTTGTAATCAAATGGCACATATCCAACCTGACAACCAACAGAATCAACAAAACGACCAATAAGCTGATAGGTTAAATATCCTGATAGAAACAGATATTTGTGTGTTTTTTGCCAGATTTCACGCTGACGGGTACGAATCCAATTGGCTTCAGCCTCTGCTTGAAAGTATGCTACTGTACCTGAAGCTTTTGCTAATTTGAAAAGTATTCCCCAAATGCCACGAACCGGTGGCAAGCCCTCAGTGCGCCGTTGATCGAGCCATACGATAGCAGGGCGCAGAGGTTTGCCTTTTTCATCAACATTTATTACAGTAGAGCGTTGTGTCGTCAGTGCAACTGCTGCTATACTATCTTTAGACACTACTTTCTGAGCAAATAAACCCTGACATGCCTGACAAACTGCATCCCAGAACACGTGAGGGTGCTGCTCAGCTAATCCCGGTTCATTTGAGAAATATGACTCAATTGGGATTTGCTGCTTTGCAAGGAGATTACCACGAGGGTCAAATAGTAATGCACGTACACTTTGTGTACCATTATCAATGGCTAAAATATTTTCAGGGGTCATCTTGTATTCTCCATGTTAAATGTGAAAGTAATTATTTAGATACTTTCGCAGCAGGCTAAATTTGAAGAGCCTTTTCTAATTATATACATGACGAGCAATCTCTATTTTCTATTGTCTGGGAATAGTATCCAAATAGGTATCAAGTGGATTATTAATTGATGTATTATGGGAAATTATCCAATCTATAGTCGGCTGATGGTAATTCAAGGATGTATAATATGGATCAGGATCGTATGTTTTGAATTTACTATCAGGCTGGATATATAAGTAATCAGTTGTCAATACATTATAGGTTGTATCATCATATATAGGGGTAGCATCAGATAAGAAATATCCACCAATGGTTGTCATTCCGCCAACAACTAAATTATCTATACAATCTATTAATTGAGTACCTGTTAATTCTAATTCTATGATATCATTACTAAAAGGTAAAACTCCAATGATTGTTCCCTTCGAAATATTTCCTGATGGGATAGATTGACGAATTCCACCACGGTTAGTTAGAGAAATATCTCCTTTAGGATAAGAGAACAACCATGAATCTGTCACCATATTATACATAGCGTCTGAATTTTGACTAATTTCTTCCTCTGCATAGCCAATGACTTGTGAGAGTTCAGCATCCGCTTGATTCTGCCAATAAGTGACTATAGATTGAATTTCAGGGTCCGGTGTTCCACCCTGATTTTTGTGAAGTTCTTGCTTTATGCTCACAACTGTATCTGCAATGCTATCAAATAAAATTTCTACTTTGGCATAATTTCTCATGTACGAGCCAGCTTCAATGATAGAAACGCCATTTATTTTTTCATTTATTAGTTCGTGACAATGGCCTCCACCAATAAGAGTGATTCCCAGTTTGGCAGCAGTTGGTGCCAACTTTTCCATATCATAGGAACAGATATGTCCGATGACGATCAGTAATTCTGCGCCATTTTCTTTTACCTGCGGCACAATTTCTTCTAATGCCTCATCATAAGGAATAAAATTAAAATTTTTACATAATCAGGGAAAGCGCTGTAACAGGTACTGACTGTTGTCAATCCAATTATGCCAACTTTAACACCGTTTATCTCTTTTATGATATATGGAATTGCAATATCAGCAATTTCACCAGTTTCTTTTTCTCGAATATTAGCTGATAAAAATGGAAAGTTTGATTGTACAATTCTCTCTTTTAATCCCTCGATTTTGAAATCAAATTCGTGGTTGCCGATAGCTGCAGCTCTATAATTCATAGCATTCATCACCTCAGCCATTGATTGACCCTTAAACCATGTTGAAATTGCCGGTCCCGTCCACATATCGCCACCGCTTAGAATTAAGAATAGACTATCCTCGGTATACTTTTCTACATTACGCCAAATTCCCATAAGTTTTGCAGCACCATCGGTAGTTTCAGATTCTTCCATCCAACCGTGTTCATCATTTGTATATAAAATAACAATACGCCGAATTGTCTCTTTGTCATTGGATGATCTTGAAATATCTTTATTGCAGGACAGAAAGAAAAAAATCGGGATAAAATTAATAAGTACGAACAGTCTAAATTTCATTTTTGTAATCTCTCCTATTTTATATATCGAACAATCTTACAATTAACAGTTAAAAATCCATTAGAAAATTAAAAATTGTGAAAAGCCTGGGTGAGTTTTCGGTCGGTTGTTTAAGTATCGCATGTTGAAGTAGTAATTTACCTTTTGATGCTTGCAGTATAGTTTTTAATGTTTCGGTATATTCTCGCATTTTAAAACCCAAACTTTCTTTTTGGTTTTGGCGGTGGCGGTTCCATTAATTGATTAATTGCAGTAAATACAACTTCAAACTGTTTGTCGTATTTCTTTTCCATTGCTTCTAGTTTTCTGCGTAGTTCAATATGTGAAGATAACATCTTGCGTAATTTAACAAAGGCTTTAATGATTTGAATATTGACTTGAATTGCCCGCTTGCTTTTTAAAACACTGGAAAGCATTGCTACTCCATATTCTGTAAATGCGAAAGGCATCGTACGCGCAAACTTCAATGGCTGAAGGTCATCACAAATCGTGATAACCCCATCTCGTTCATCTCTGCCGAGTTGAAACATAAACTCCTCAGGAAATCGTTCAATGTTACGCTTTACTGCTTGGTTCAATATCCTCGTTTCTACTTCATACAATTCAGCAACGTGACGATCTAGCATAACTTTCTCCCCATGAATTTCGAAAATACGCTGCTGAATGATTTCAACTGGTATTATGTTGCTCAAAATGTATTACCTTTTTTTAAATCTTTTCATTTTAATAAAACTATAACTTACAACCTCTTTCACATTCGCAAGTTTCCAACTCTTACAATCCCCAATACCTTTCCGTAAAAATTATACAGGTGGATGAATGTTGTGGTTAATCTTAGTATTATCACAGCGTTAGTCACGATATATATGGACAGGCTGATTGTTTTTTTTCTATGTTTCTATTCTTCACAATGGTATTCATTTTTAGAAACCTCAACTGTTAAGTATAATCATCAAATTTTTAAATATTGAGAACATAACTCATATTATTAATTTACTCGGGTTCCGCATAATCTTCCCATTCAATTTCGTAGACAACCTGCTTAGTGCATATCATAAATGTATACGTAATCGCATTAGCAGGTAATAGCCCCGACTTGTCGGGGCGGAATGTTTATTGATTATCGAGGTCTCAAACCCCAACTCCGATAGGAGTGACATGTAATTGATTAATATGCAAATACACCAATAACATATCACCCCTGCAGGGTTAAAATGTTTATTTATTCCCATTGCTATAATCATCCCACTCCTTCGGAGTTAATAC
>DAOUYY010000171.1 GCA_030665885.1 Fidelibacterota bacterium | reverse complement strand
TTCTGTCATATTATCAACTTAATATAACTCAAAACTGAACTGATTATGCTGAATCTATTTTATAATAGCCCATTTTCGAGAAATTATTTGTCCTGTATCTTCATGATTTCCGTATTTGAAAAAGAAGTAACAGGGCGAATCTACTTTTATAATTCTTCACCGCTCAACATACAACAGGAACCTTTTTTTCACACAGGAATCTCTTCAGAAAGCTTTGGTTCCCACGGATAATACGATTTACAAACTATGAATGAAATTCACTAAATAAAGGAGGCATCGACAAATGACTCAAAATAAGACACTGATTTCAAGCAAATTATCAACTTTATCCGAAAAAAAACACAGCCAAAGTCGCAAATGGATTCTAACCGGTATTATTGCAGCTATTTTATGTGGTACTTTGGTGGGCGGTTGGATTCCTAATCTTGCTGTTAAGTTCTCAATCCTAGGTGAACTTTTTCTAAACTCTTTAATGATGATTGTTGTACCTCTTGTTATGTTCTCTATGATAGTAGGAATCACAGGGCTTGGTGATATTCGCAAACTTGGCTCAATAGGAAAACGCACCATACTTTACTACCTACTGACAACAGGAATTTCTGTTTTAATTGGGATTATATTGGTTAATATTATCAAACCGGGGAAAAATATCTCACCAGGCGAAAGGCACATTGAATATTCGTATACAATCGGTGGAAATAATAACCGAACAGTAACTTTAAAAAATGGGATATGGGACAAGCTCAAATATGACAATCGCTATATGTTAGTTCTTTTAGACCAGGACGTTCAGGGAATTATTGGTTCTATTTCTAGAAACTCAGCTAAAGTAAAATTCTGGGAACCTCGGCAAGCAAAAGGTATGTTCTACATCAAATCTAAAAATGGAATTGATACTCCCTTTCTCTTTGAAAATGGAAAACTTATCTCAAAAGAGCCCGATATTAAGTCATCTGGATCTGGTGTTGAAATAGTTTTATCCCTTATTCAAAAAGTAAGCACTAAAGAGGAAAGAAGTATGGGCTCTGTTCTTAAAGAAGTACTTGTCGGAAATAAAGATTTAAACAAGGAAGGTATGATTCCACGAAATATCTTCAATGCGATGGTACGAATGGATATTCTTCCTATAATTATTTTCTCTCTTCTTTTTGGTGCGGCACTTTCAGTTTTAGGAAAGCGGGGACACTTAGCAATAGAAATTATTTCTATACTAAATGATTCAATGATGAAGCTTATCCACTGGATAATGATTATATCTCCAATTGGTATTTTTGGATTAATTGCATCTCGTATTGGTGACGCAGGAGGATTTAAAGGTTTCCTACCTGAACTTTTTGCTCTTGGTAAGTACAGTTTCACCATCTTACTGGGACTTACACTACACGGTGTTATTGTGCTGCCGCTTATCCTTTTAATTATTGGGAAGCGGAATCCAGTAAAATATTTTACCGGTGTAGCTGCTGCCTTACTTAACGCATTTTCTACTGCTTCAAGCTCCGCAACATTACCCTTAACTATGGAAGGTGTTGAGCTGGAAAACGGTATTTCCAATCGAACAGCATGCTTTGTTCTTCCGCTTGGTGCAACAATAAATATGGATGGAACTGCTCTTTATGAAGCAGTTGCAGCAATGTTCATTGCACAGGTATATGGAATTTCAATGAGTCCCGTAGAACAGATAATAATTTTTCTAACAGCCACTCTTGCTGCAATAGGTGCAGCTGGAATTCCTCAAGCAGGATTAGTGACAATGGTAATAGTATTAAAAGCGGTTGATCTTCCAATAGAGGGCGTCGGATTGATTCTCACAATAGATTGGCTTCTTGACAGATTCCGAACAACTGTCAATGTTTGGGGTGACAGTATTGGTGCAGGAGTCATTGAAACACTGGAAATAAGGGAAAATTCAAATACTTCAATGCAAAAGCAAGAGAAGATCAATATATGAAGTTTTAAGAATTTTACTATAAACCTGAATCAATAAGTTGGCTTATTATGATGACGATATCCAATAAATCATTATTGAAATTTGAATATGATAATAGTCTCAACAAATGTATTGACTTAAAGCCGTTATAAATACACTATTTGAAAAAATTTGAAATAAATAATGAAAATACTTGACGGTAAACTAATTATAATCTATATTGTTTTTGTTATGAGAAGTTTTTTGAAAATTTATCCTGTAATGGCATCAAGACGGTTCATTATTGGAACCAACAGTATATAATTGGGAGCTGGACTCCGGGCGTGGAAAACAAGCCTCCTTGTAGAGGAAGTTTGAGCCGCTCGGGAGGTGCCCACCGTGTCTAACACGGTTCCTTTAATTCTGTCTTTTTAGCCATTGCAGGGTATTTTTTATTTTAATCCGGAATTTCAGACCCGTAATTTCTTATGCTCTAATTTGTAAAAATATATTGCTTTCAGTAAAAACACCACATCTTTTCTACCTGATCAGAACCATCTTCTTTTGTATGGATAAGTCTCCAAATTCAAAATTACAAATATACAAACCACTCGAAACCTGAATCCCGTTTTCTTTAGTTCCATCCCAAAAAACACTATAGTTACCTATCGCCAATCTACCTGAAAGCAGAGTTTTAACAAGTTCCCCACTAATGTTATATACAGACAAATTAATTTTACTGTTTTGTGACACGGTAAATTTTATAATCGTACTCGAGTTGAAAGGATTTGGATAATTCTGTTTGAGCTCAAAATCGTTCGGTTGAAATAATCCGGAACCAGAACTGGTTCCATTACTTGAAGAAAAACTGAAATCGCCTACAACAGGAAGATGATCAGAGGCAGTAGTTGCATCATCTTCCTGAAGTCCGTAAAGTTCAAGAGTATCTGGCGACATGTCCGGTGTAAAGAGCACAAAATTATTAGCTGGATCTAAGACACTATCGCTGAAAATTAAAAAATCAAGTCGTCCGGGACTAAATGAACTGCTCTCTTTATACCACGTAAAAAACATAGGTAAATCTGTAAGACGCGGCATAAGATCAGCAAAACTACTCCCATCCCAATCCGGGGAAAATGGACTCCCAAAAGAATTAACGTTTACAATATCTCCAGTTAGTAATGTTTCAAGTTGTTGAACATATCCGACTAAATTCATATCACCTACAATAATTATCGGTGTATTAGGTTGAAGCGTAAGATCGTCTCCAGCTTCTTTTGCATCACGGATAAAAGCCATAATCGCATCAAT
The DNA here is from genome assembly GCA_030665885.1 of Fidelibacterota bacterium. Lineage (GTDB taxonomy): Bacteria > Fidelibacterota > UBA2242 > UBA2242 > UBA2242 > BS750m-G69. The sequence continues at coordinate 2,363 of DAOUYY010000171.1, read as the reverse complement.
TTCTCTTTGCCTTTCATCATTATTTTCGCAGCATGGTGGATGTGCAACTATAAGAAGTAGATCAGTATCAAATTCCGGACGCAAATCCATGAGAAAAGCACCGTTCCCCTGATAATCGTTATAACCTTCAATAGAAAAAGTATTTAATATGGGATATCGACAAACGGCAATAATATCAGGGTCGACTTTTGAACAGTGCCACTCTTTCTGATTGCCTAAAGGGATCAAATTCTCTATGAAATCCTTCGTTTCTTCTGCACTATGGTCATAAATTTCCTCAAAACCAATAATATCAGGATTTGTCGCTGTAATTATTCGTTCGAATGCCTGTGAACGGTCAGCATTAAATAATCCATTATAAAATGTATTATAAGTCAAAATGCGTAAATTATCTGGATCCTCTTTACTAATAGAAATTGGCACAATAGGTTCCAAAGGAGAATTATCAAAAACGTACACTAAATCCACTCCAGAATCAGGAAGCAAATCCCCTCCGGAACCGCTATCTTTAAATACTATTCTAATTGTATCACCCTCAAATAGAGGGATATTATAAACCGGTATCGCATTACGGTCAAGAGCAATTTCAAATGTATTTGAAGAAACCGTCGGGGCTGTTATAATCCCTATATTACCTTGCCAGATATTTTCATTATTAAAAAGCCCAACTCTATTTCCAAAATCCCATTCTAGCTCTGCCCCAGTTCCATTAATAAGAATTCCAGTGGAAGCATTATTATCTGTATCAAGATAAATAGAGAGTTTATTATCACTTTGCATGTTAATTTCTGCGCCAAACTGAATACATAGAAAGAGATACCGGTCGTCATTCGCTACCCACAATTTACCAAAATCTACATCTCCCTGTAGCTGATCTCCTGAAACATCCGTATATATTGGTTCTAACTCATCCCACTCATTAAAGATTCCATCAACAAATATTCGTTTTGATTCGGAAAACAGAGATACAGGTTTAACAAGTAGGAGTGATATTAGAACAGCACAGGCAAAATTAACTTTTTTATTAATAACCAAAAATATCTACTCCTTTTAAAAGTAAGAACCGGTTAAAACCAGCTTGACTTGAAATTGCTAATTTCTATAACTAAATCTAAAAATCTGTATGTTGTATTTTGTATCTTATTTCCCCTCACAGATAATAATCTCTACGTCAGAAACAGCATTAATATCAGATAAGATGGAATCTTTTTGCTCATCCATAACTGTTATAGAGAAGTTCACGCCATTTTCACTAAACTCCTGTTTAAACTTTATTCCGTATCTTTTTAAAATGTGCATTACATCTGAATATCGTGAGTGAGGAATATTCAAATTAAATGTCGAAGCAGTCTGAAATTCCTTGATTCCCGCTCTATCAAGAGTTTTACCAGCCGTCCTACCATAAGCCCGGATAAGACCTCCAATACCAAGTTTAGTACCTCCGAAATATCTCACAACTATGCATAAAGTATTAACAAGGTCTCGCCCCACGAGTGCCGATTGAATTGGAGTACCGGCTGAGCCATGCGGCTCACCGGCATCAGAAGAATACGAAAGCACATCATTTTGTGAATAAACTCTGAATGCCCAGCAAACGTGCGTTGCTTTCTTATATTCTTTTTCAATATCAGAGATAAGCTCTTTAGCCTCTTTTACTGAATGTATCTTAAAGCAGATACCAATAAATTTTGAGCCTTTGACCTTGTCAGTAGAAGTTGCTTTTTTCGATATTTGCTTGAATGATACTATTTCAATAACAATGCCTTCTTTGTTTGACTGTAAGTTCCGGTTGATAATGTTATTAAGTATATACCGCTTGTAACATTGAGACCTTTGTCATCTTTCCCGTCCCACTTAAAGGTATAGGATCCTGCTGTTTTTTCGCCATCAATTAACGTTTTTACTTTCTGTCCAAGAACGTTGTAAATCGTTAATATAACATGGGAGTTCATAGTTAAATCAAAATGGATTGTTGTCTTTGGATTGAAGGGGTTGGGATAATTTTTCAAACTGAAGTTCTTTTTATCGGGAAGTTTCTCTAATATGGAAACTACTGTTTGATTTCCCAGAACCTGTGCCAGTTGCAGAGCATCAATTTCACCGGAATTTGTACTGCCTCCATAAGCAAATCTTCCATGTGCCAAGTAATGAAGCCCTATAATGGGGAAACTAATTTCGGTGTTGTCTATGGGATTAACAATTCGAACATCTCCCATATTTATTTCAATCCCACAAATATCACAAGTTTCAATGCCGTCCATCAGCATGAATTCGATATATATTGAATCAGAGGGCGGTTCTTCATTATATTCTATAGCAGGTAATCCGGCAATCGTTTCAATCAATTCCTCTGTCACTTCCGC
>DAOUYY010000010.1 GCA_030665885.1 Fidelibacterota bacterium | reverse complement strand
GTAATGAGATTAATATTAATCTCTTCTTTATTATTATAATATTTCCTTATATTATTTTTTTACACCATTTAGCAATTTCTTTATTTTTGTTTTAATAATTAAATTCATATTAAATTATGAATTTTTGATTGTTTATTAGGTATTATAATAACTTCCGATAATATTTATTATGTAAACTTAATATATTTTTGATATTATTGTCTACTTCCCTATACATATAATTTTAGGTAATAGTTAATAAAAGTTTCAGTAATTTTTTTTCTTTAATAATCTATGCCTTTTTTGATTGCAGCATTAATATTTATGTTATCTATTCCGACACCATGTTTAGATATAATTTTTAGTTTTTTTGAGGAAGCTATTACCCTCTCACTTAATTGGTCCATACCGGTAATTATTCCATCAATGTCGGATATAATTTGTAAAAGCTCCTTTTCTTTTAAGGCATGACTATATGGGTTGTTTATTATGACACAACCATTACTTTTTAATAGTTCTACTCTCTTAGTAGTAAATTTTCCAAAAGATATTGAACCTATTAAAATCTTACCTAACATTAATTACTTCTTGTTGATGTTGAATTAAATGACACCAGTTTCCTTCAACCTTTTATATATTTTATTACTCATTTCTTTACTTAATGGTAGACAGGGTTTCCTAGGTAAACCAGCATTTACATTTCTAAATTTAAGCATTTCATATACAGCTGGAATACTGGCACCTGTTATATGCATAGTATCCCTTAAAAAAAGCACCTTAGTTTGTATTTTTCTTGCTTCACTATATTCACCACTCATACAAGCGTTATATAATTCAACTAATAATTCTGGAAGTGCATTACCAATTCCAGGAATGAATGCTTTAACTCCTAGTACAGATGAAGGTAAAAACATTGCTTCTGTTCCTAAAACTACATCAAAATTTTCTTTTTTTACTTTTCTTATATAGTCGTTTAATACCATGATATCAAAACTACTATACTTGACACCCCGTATTCCTATATTAGCTAATTCATTTAATAGTTCAGGAGAAACTGCATATCCAACTGTTTTTGGATTGTTATAAACATATACAGGAATATTAACCGCCTTTAATAAACTCTCGAAATATACTATTATTTCATATTTATTGTGTTTGTAATAGTAAGGAGGAACACTAGAAATATGTGATGAACCTACACTTTCAGTATGCTTTGCTAGATCAACCGCAGTTTTTGTATTAGTAGAACCTACATGTACTATCACACTAATTTTATTATCTACTTGTTATGTTACAATATCTGCAACTTTCTTTCTCTGTTCAAGCTTCATCAATGGTCCTGAGCCATATGTCCCACATATAAATAAACCATGAACATGTTTTATTAAAAAATTTATTAAATCTATTAATGCATTCTCATCAACCTCACCATCTGAATTAAATGGAGTAATCATAGGAGGTATAACACCAGTTAAATTTTTAATTTTCATTTTTTTATTCCTACATTTTGCCTTTTATATCTTGTATAATATAAATTCCAAATCTACTCTATTACTACGATTCTATAAAATTACACCTATAAAAATTTAAATAATTTAATAGACATTTCTCGCTATAATTTATTTAGTTATATCTCAGCAATGGCTGTGACAGGTGAAGCATCTGCTCCTACAACTCTTAACGGGATTATAAAAATTCTTTTTACATATTTATTTAAAAGAGTTTTTAAATTAGCGTCTTCAACAGCAATAAATCTTCTACCCCCACCTAGAAAAACTTTGTGAATTTCAAAACCAGTTTCTCTTCCGTCGGGTATATTCTCAATCCCAATACAATCTACCATAACACCTCTCAAGTTAAAATTATTAACCAAATACTCGGCACTATCCTTTGAAAATCCAGGAGATTTGTAAATATATCTTTTGGGATCTTTATGTCTATATTGGCTAAATCCTGTAAAAACCATTAGGAAGTCGATATTTTTCAGTTTTTCACTAAACGGCTCCAAATCCTTTTTTGTTATTTTCTCTAAATCATCTTTTGGACATTCTATTAACAAAGGTTTTTCAAATATAAAATCATTAATATTCATAGCATCAATAGTTAATCCATTTGGATCAATATGATACGGAGCATCTAAATGAGTTCCATTATGAGTACTCATTTCTAATATACTGGTATTATTTTTTTTTCCTTCTGTCATTCTGGTTCTAGGGATTAATCTAGGTTTTGAAAGACTTTCAATAATAACAGTTTCTTTTTCTCCGATAAAATAAGAAATTTCTACAAACATTATTATCTCCTTTCTTTATAATTTTTTTTTATATCTCTATTAATATAGATTTTTATAAAAGTTATATAAATTTTTCTAAGTGTCCTTCCAAGCCATCCATGGATTTTGAGTTTATAGAAGTCCACCATTTACAGGTATTATTGCTCCTGTAATATAGTCTGATAATTCAGAGCTAAGGAATAATACTAAACTGGCTACATCCTCAACTTCACCAAATTTCTTTAGAGATATGAATTTTAATTTTTGTTTCCCCCAACTTTTTATAAGGTCTTCTGTCATCTTTGTTTTAATTATTCCTAGTGAATAGGCATTTACATAAATTCCATATGGCGCTAATTCTGAAGCTAATACTTTGGTTAATATTTCCACGCCAGCTTTTGATATACAATAGGCAGCCATATCAACATCAGGGATATAAGCCATGTTAGAGGATGCATTTATTATTTTGCCTTTGCCTCGCCTTTTCATAATTGGTATAACTGCTTTACAACAATACAAAACACCATTCAAATTCACATTCATTAATTTATTTCAATATGATATATTTAAATTTTCTATTTTACTTCTAAGGGTGATTCCAGCATTATTTACTAAAAAATCTATTTTACGGAATTCTTCCAAGACCTTGGAAATTGTCTCATTTACTTCTGAAATATTACCAATATCATATTTTAAACCTATTACTTTTACATCATTGAAATTATTATCTATTTCATTTAAGACATTATTTAGATTGTCTTGATTTATGTCAACTAAGGCAATGTTTACCCCTTCTGAGGCATAAGCCAAAGATATCCGTTTACCTATTCCTCTTGCAGCACCAGTAACAACTGCGACTCTACCGTATAATTTAAACTTTCCTTTTTTGTAATTTCCCATTATTTATTAGTAATGAAAATTGCTTTACAGTAATTAATCATCTTCCCCTAATTTTACCCCAGATATTTGCTAAATTGGGATAGTTTCAAAAATAATTTTCTGAACCATTTTCCAAATCAAGGTTTTAAGAGTAAAAATTCTACTGAATTTTGTGTTTTGGGGTGCCTAAAATATCTTCATTTATGATAATATTAAAATAGTTGGGTGATTGATTTTTAAAATACTAAAACGAAAGGGGTTTTATATCGGAATTGGTGGAATTGGCAAAAGAGGATTTTTAATAGTGTGAAATCTTGATTTTATCAATTCTATTAAGTGGATCTTTGTCTTTATGGATTTATCTTTGATGTTTCTTATGCGGGAGATATTAAAGATATTTACAGCCATAAAGAGCAGCAGAAATACTATTATTACATTTTTGCTGTGTCTGTATACATGATCTGCAGACTATGTATTTACCGTTTCGTTAAAACACTGATTTTCTATCTGCCATCTTGAATGACAGGTACAAACAGTATTTTTTAAATCATCGTTATCATCTGTTTTGGGACAAGGCAGATTTGTGACCCAAATCCAATTTGCCTTGCCCAGCCTATTTTCAAAACTCTTTCCGTCCTTTGAGTGAACTCTACCAGGTGTAGCTTCTTCTGATACAATGACTCTTACCTTTTTTACGTATCCATCCCAGCATCCTTCTACTAGATGGTCCCAGACTTTGTAATATGTTTTGCCCTGTTTATATGTTTTAGGTTCTACCAGAAGAGATAGTTTATTTGCCTCTTCAAATAATTGTCTTCTTTCTTCCTTCAGAACAGCTATTGTATATTTGTGATGCTTTTTTAGTAGCTTAAATATTGTCTCTTTTAGATACAGCGCATAACCAATTACTATCTCAAATGCCTTGGGGAACTTTTTACATACCCGCTCTAGAAGCCTATATAAGCTAGAAATCTCTCCTTCACCGGGAAGTATTGGCTCTATATATAAAATAAAGCTAAAATCTGGGCTTGCTAAAATAAATTCAGTATAACTGTAATAATACTGAATTTCTTTTACCCCTCCTTTCTTAGGTACTATTCTACTTCTGCATTGGGAGTATTTGCAGTATTTAGAGCTTGAGAATTAATTACGATTTTTATATAATAAAAATATAAAATCTATTACAGAATTCCCTATCAGATAAAAAATAATAATAAATTGCAGCTACACTTATAGTTTTTTGTGGATAAAGAATCTAGCTACTATTTTAAATTATCATAACCCTAAGTAAATCAACATTCAGAAATGAGAAGATCTAAAATTTTAAAAATCACACTAAATTATAAAAGAGTAAGAGAATGGAGGATCTTATGATTCTTGTTACCGGCGGTTATGGATTTCAGGGTACTGCTCTGGTTAGAACTCTAGTTCAAATGGGAAAAAAAGTTTTGAGTATAAGTCGCAAACCCCGCCCAGCGCAAGGGTTTGAAAGCGCTGTATGTGATGTTAGAGATAAAGACAGCCTTGTTTCTGTATTTGATAACTACCCCATTACTAGCATTGTACATTTAGTTTCACTTTTAACCACCAACTCCAACAACTATCCTGACCAAGCCATTCGAATTAATGTGGTTGGAACCCTGCACCTGCTTGAAATTAGCAGGGAACGTGGCATCAAACGTTTTATTTATGGAAGTTCATATAATGCTGCAGGTTACAGGCCTCTTAATAAGTGTCCTATTGATGAGACTTCTGAACCAACTCCGGATGGCTTTTATGGCGAAACAAAGCGTTTTAATGAAAAACTATGTATTTCTTTTAAACATCTTTTTGGAATTGAGTCTGCCTCGGCCCGTATGCCAATTCTTGTTGGGCCAGGAGCACCAGTTAAAACTTCCACATGGCGGGCTGATATTTTTAACATGATTAAGTCTGGAGGAGAAATAAATATAAGCTTCAATCCTAATGAGGTGATACCAATTGCCCATATCACAGATACTGCAGAAGCAATAGCTCAAATGGTATTAGCACCTCGCCTTAAACATAACATTTATTACACTCCTAGTGAATCAATGAAGGTAGAAAAACTAGGTAAATTTATAGAGAATATTAGCCCTTCCATCAAAGTAAAATATGGCAAAAAACTATTGAGAAATATGCCCCCAAAAGTTGACTGCTCTCGTATTATCAAGGAATTTAATTTACATCCAGTTTCACTTTTTAAGCGTTTGCAATGTTATCAAGGAAACGGAGATTAAAATTAAGAATAAGAGTAAAATAAGTAACAATTCATTCTACATATATAATGAGGTGAGAAATGGGTAAAAAATTAGAACAGATGGACACCTTTACAAGGGCACTTAGTAAAAGCCATTTGATATCATGTGATTTTTCATATGAAGATTTACAAAAACCTATTATTGCAATTGCCAATTCATGGAACGATTTCAATCATGGTCATATTTATCAACGTGAAATTTCCAGATGGGTAAAGGCAGGTGTAATCGCTGCTGGAGGAACTCCCATGGAGTTCCATACACCTGCACCATGCGACGGTCTTGCTGTTGGGAACCCTGGCATGCGCTATATTCTACCTACCAGGGAACTGGTGGCAAATGTTATTGAAGCCACTATATCAGCACACCCAATTTTTGATGGTTTGGTACTAATTTCATCCTGTGACAAAATTACACCAGGAATGTTAATTGCTGCTGCACAGTTAAAAATGCCAACCATCCATGTCGCGGGAGGTCCTTCAATACCTGAGATTGATTTTGAATATAAAAGTAAGATACGTAAGGCTTTCCTGGAGGAAAAAATTTCTGAAAAGGAACTTGCTGAACAAAACTCGCTCCTTTATTCCACACCAGGAAATTGTCCTTATATAGGCACTGCCAATACCATGAACAGCGTTGCTGAAGCACTGGGATTAGCTCTTCCCGGTAGTTCTTTAGCCCCTACAGTATCTGCCCGGAGAGCGAATTTCGCTGAAGACAGTGGAAAGCAGATTGTCCAATTAGTTGAAAAGGGGATTACAGCAGATAAAATTTTAACCAGGGAAGCTTTTGAGAATGCAGTTCGGGTAGCTGCAGCGATTGGAGGTTCTTCTAATTACGTTTTACATATACCTGCTATTGCCAAGAGGGCAGGTATTGACCTTAGCTTAGAAGATATTGACCGACTTAATCAAACTACTCCTCTTCTAACTCAAATTGCTCCGAACGGACCTTATTCTATAATTGAACTTGACAAAGCTGGAAGTATTAAAGCAGTTATGAATGAAATCAGAAGCCTGCTGAATTTAGACGTTATTACTGTAACTGGTCATTTACTGAGAGAAAACCTAGAGAATACGCCAGAACCAGATCGATCAATAATAAAGCCGTTTAATGAACCCATAGGGAAAGAAGGAGGTATAGTGATCTTACACGGCAATCTTGCTCCTCAGGGAGCAGTGGTGAAACGCTCTGCAGTTAACCCTGAACTCTATACATTCTCTGGACCGGCACGGGTATTTACAAGTGAACAGGACTGTATAAATGCTGTTCGTGAAAGAGTAATAAGAGAAGGAGAAGTTTTAATTGTAAGATACGAAGGTCCACGCGGTGGGCCTGGTATGAGTGAAATGCACCGTCTCAGTAATGTTCTTGATGTAATGAAATCACGAATTGCATTAATCACTGATGGAAGATATTCCGGTGCAGACAGAGGCTTGATGATCGGTCATGTTACACCAGAAGCATATTGTGGGGGTCCTATAGGTATAGTTAACGATGGAGATATTATTGAAATTAATCTCAATAAAAAAACTTTGAACCTTATGATATCCAATGAAGAACTCCAGAGGAGACTAGATAATTTTACTCCAACTCCAAAGACAACAGATTCTGAGTTACTAAACAGGTATAGAAAAGAGGTAGGCCCTGCCTCGAAGGGAGCAGTCTGGTAAAAAAGTTAACGTAATTGGAAATTTTCAGATTTCATTAATATTGAGGAATCCTTTGGAGCATCTATTTCCTTCCCTATAACATCACACTTTACCATTAACATAAAGAAAATAGGTGCCTTTACATCTTTCAGACTCATATAATTTGCAACACCTTTTGAGATAATAATACCAGTATTGCTGAACTCCTTTAAAAAACTACTATCACAGTGTTCAAGATATGTTCCTGCATACTCAGAACCATTGTTAATTATTTGGGCAATCTTATCAATTTATGCAGAAAGAACATACTGATATAGAGCATCGTTCCCAACTGGCTTTTGCTTAACAGCATAAATTACCGGAACCTCTAATTCCTCAATTAAAATCCTGTCAAATACTGTTTCGCCAGCATTATCCGCCAAATACAAAATTGAAGCTGCTCTTGAAACTGATTTTCTAAACTCTTCTAAATGGTCAATTTCAAAATTTTGCTTTAATACTTTTTTAACTGTCTTTCTTAAGTTAAGATCAAATCCTGGTCCGATATCTATAACATTCCCTGCTGTAGCTATTTTAATAGCAGTCTTTAATTTATCATCAGAACGCTTAACCAACCTTCTTAACCGGGAATATATTTCAAGTGCTTTTTTATTACTAACTTCCTTTATTGATTTGCAAATATCCTCAATACCTGTCTCTCTTTTCATTAACATATAAGCATTATTCCCTGTCTTAACTTGATTTGCTGTTTGGGGCTGTTCTCTTAAATATTGATATACCTTCATAAAAATTTTATGCTTCTTATTATTATCAAAATCAGTATATTCTAGCATTTCAATTATTTGTCTCAGCATACAGACGTAACATCTTATATCCATCTTGCCCTCATAAAAAATCCCACCGAGCTTAATACTATAACTAATATAAAAAAGTCTTAAAAGAAATTTTAACTATATATTCTCATATACCAAAATTATAATTCTTTTAAATGCCACTTCTAAAATGAAGCTTTATCATTTTTAATTTAGAATAGGCTTTTTAAATATATTCAAATAATCTTTATAGCTGTCAAATAATTAGTCTACAGCTATAAAAAAATCTTATAATTTTTTATGCAGCAAATATTTTAATACCAATACTTTTTTCTTTCTTATTTGGCCTTAATATAACCTAATCTTAAATAGCTCATTTCATCGATTTAATTAAATCTTTCACATCTTTTTCAACTTTTGCCAAATCATCACTATTTGGTCTACCTCTTATATCACCCAATCTCCCCTGTGTATTATATCTTTCAAGTTCTTCCTTGGTCTTACTTTTCATAAACAACTGTCCCACAATGTTTCACCCTCCTTTTATATCAAAGCCAAGATGATCAAAAGTTTGTCTGATATATTTTACTACCGGTATAGCCTCATTTTCTACAGCCGATGTGGAAAACCTCTTTCCCTATCAGGTGCTCAGTATCGGCTTCGTCTGGCTACCAAAAATGCTGCAGAACAATTCCCATCACTTGAAAAACGTCAGATATCTCTACATACCTTTCGTCATACGACTGCCATTCATCTCCTTCAATCTGGTGTTTATATTACCGTCATTGCACTCTGGCTAGGTCATTAGAGTCCAGTCACAACTCACTTGTATGTCGAGGCGGATCTGACAATGAAGGAAAACACACTTAAAAAGCTACAAGACCCATCTCTTAAGAGTGTAAGGTATAAGGCCAATGATTCTATTTTATCCTTTTTGGAGAGTCTGTAATTATGCAGAGTAAATAAGGAGCAGATTGGTTGAAAAATAGGCAAATACCAGGATAACTCAGCATAATTTTAAGCTCAGCATAACTCGGCTATTACAGTAATGTCTGTAGGGGAAAGAGGAAAAAAGAAAATTGTGATGGCGCTTATTTTATTATTACCGATGATGAGGATAAAAAGAGTTGCAATAAATCATGGGCAAGACTTATTAAAAAAATATACGAAGCTGATCCCCTTACCTGTCCCAAATGTGGTGGAGGCATGAGAATAATTGCATTTATTGAAGATTATAAGGTGGTAAAAAAGATCCTAGATTATCTTAAAATATTTGAATTAAAAGAAAAAGGCCGCCACCAGTAAAGCCCGGTTAATTGGATGATTTTGACTGCTACAGCCGTGATGGTTATATAGATTGTGATTATGTGGATTTTTATACTGAATGTGATTTCCCGTGTTCTAACCTGCTCAAAAAACATGCTGGAGATGGCTCTGGGTAAATTATTTAGGCCCTCTGCCTGCTAACTTCTCCTAGATTTTTTATTTTTTATACTTGAAATATCAGATTATGGTGATTATTTATGCTTTATAGTTTGGTGATCCAGAAGCAAATTCTTATAAATGAGTCAAAAATGCTATATCAGTCAAAATATAATAAATCCTTTTTGTTTTCAAAATCCTTTTAGTTTTTATATTTATAATGGAAAATTATGGTATGTATTCATGCTTTATACTTGTGAGATCTGAAAGCAAATTCTTATGAATCTTGGCCAGATAAAGGTAGGTGACTTTAATCGGTTTAGCTTGAGAGGATTTAAAAAGGCAGGTGGTGAGTTTTCCCTTGTTTGTGCGGTTTCAAACTTAAAAAAGATTGTAAATATGATAAAAACTAAAGCGAAGTGCCCAAAAGAGAATGAATTATTACCTCAAGCAATATAAATAAATAATATAAGTTCATATAAGGGTAAAAATACTTCTATATGAATAAATTTATGCAATAATTTTAAGAAATATTTCCCATTTCAAAATAATATGCAAGATTATGATTTTATATCAATTTTAACAACTAAATGTCGGACAAGCTCCTAGCGACCACCACCATGCCCCACTCAAACGTATTCCAAGTATATCTCCCGTTACTTCGAAGGCTAGGTTAAATTCGAAGTGTCTGTAAGGTATATCTTTTAACACATTTGTGCAAAGCTATTCTCCAAAATCGCAGCATATCACTTATTGGTATGCTTATAAGCCGAGCTCAGCCAAAGCTTTCTTTACTCTTTGCTTTACAGTTTTATCTATATCAATAAGTGGACTTCTGGAATAACCAGCATTAATGCCCCTCGTTTTTAATATATAATGTATTGTAGGAACAGTAGAACCATATTTTGTTATAAGACGTATTTTTAAAATAAGGTTTTGTGTTTGAAATGCATTGCCTCTATCACCAGCTGAATATTGCGTATATAACTTTTTTAATATTTCAGGATAAATATTTCCTATCCCACATACTGTACCAGTCGCACCTGCATCAAATGCTGCAATGAAAATTGCTTCAGTGCCAACAATAAGATTAAAATCAGGATAATCAGATACTGCGTCTTTAAATAGATAGAAATTTACTAAGTCAAAAGAACTATCTTTGCAACCCCGTAAACCATGATCTGCCAATCTTTTTAACAGTCCTGGTGTGATTTTGTTTTGTGAATAATTAATATTGTTATACACGAATACAGGAAATTCTTCTTCGTTTACCGCATCAATAAGACTTGCAAAATGATAGAACATGCTTTCTTCTGGCAGATTTGGCGAGTAATATGGCGATATTGCACCTACTCCTGAAGCACCAGCAGATTTTGCATGTTTTGCTAACTCAACTGTCTGTTTCGTGCTAGCAGCGCCAACATGGGCAACTATTGGAACTTTACCATTAACTTCATCCAGGATTATTTCTAAAACTTTCCTACGTTCAGAAATACTCATCATAGGACCACAACCATAAGTACCAATAGGATAATATCCATTTACATGTGGCAAGGTAAACCTAATAATTTCTTTAATACCCTTTTCATTAATTTCCCCATCTTTAGTGAAAGATGAGAGTAGTGGTGGAATAACTCCAATATATTCTTTCGCTTTCATAATCTTCGTTCCTCCTTATACATATATTATTTTGCTATTAATATAAAATAAAAAACCCTAATAATGCTCACTTCATTAGAAATAATACCTTACAATAAATATGATAATTTCTTAAAGGGCGCTTGAAAAAATATAGCTATGATTAAGAACAATACATGATTCATCTGAACCAATTCTGGCAGCATAATCAAGATCTATCAATTTTTTCTTTATCGTCATATTACCCAATGGATAACTGATTGGTATATGGATTCGCTGTTTCCCTCCAAGCATTTGTTTTGCAACTTTTGCAAGCGTCATCTCCGTATTAAAAGCTTGAATCTTAAAACCACTATCAATAACCTTTTCTACACCACGTCTCAAATCCTCATATGTTTTTTCAATACCAAGAACACCCCAGTGAAACATTGATGCAAAATTACAAACATCTCTCTCAAGATTATTAGAAAATTCCTTTTCTAATCCCTCTGCATATATCTTTTTTTCCATACTCTTGAGCATATTTCTATCCTCTATATAACTACTCGCTATACAATTTTTTATTAATCCTCACCGTACACTTACAGGATTGTCAATAACTTCTGGCAGTCCATCTTTCTCTACAACTATCTTCAAAAAGTTCTTCTTTCCTTTTCCTATGAATGAATAGTCTCTTTTACTTTCTGCTGGATATGTCCCTAAGAATATAAGCACTTCTTTACCAGTATTTACAGCTCTATGCGCCCAACCAGATGGAATATAGTTTATCTTTCCTTTTTTCATCTCTCCTGTAAAACAATCATTATTTGATGTCTGCATTAAAAGTTTTCCCTCACCTTTCAGCGTTATATAAACTTCAGGGGCAGTATCAGAATCATGTATGTGACCTTTTGTCATATAATACTCATCACCTACTTTACCTGGATATATAATTGTCATAAATACCATCAAATGACCAGCCTCCTCAGGAATTGGGGCCATATATACATCTACAATTACTGGATTTCCCTTTTTTAATACTGTCATTGCTTTATCAGGTTCAATAAAAATATCATAAATCTGCTCCAGAGTTCTTCTAATAACCAGGCTTTTGGGTTCAAACCATGCAGGATCATATGTATAATCTATATCAAAAGGTTTGAATATTTCCATGTTTTTACTTCTTTCTCTTTTTGTTAATTATCTGATTTTTGACAATCTTATTTACTTCCTTTAAAATTAGCTTTACTTTGGTAGATCATCTACATTAAAACTTCTCTAATTTTTTCTTACTCCTTTTTTGAATAATAATTTGTAGACATTCATACAACTATATTAATTTTTTGTCAAGAAAAAATCAGGTTTCCAAGTAGTTAACAACTTAAAATTTATCCAGTTTTGCAATCAAGTCGTATGTTTCCACCATACCCTGGTATGCTTTCAGGAAAGCTTCAAACTTGATTGCATAGAAATCAGCCGTACTCTCATCCGGAGCATATTCCTGTTCGATGTGGATTAGCTTCTTTACTTCCTTAAAGTCTTTATATACTTCAACACCTACCCCGACGCACTGCGCCGCCGCGAACGCGTTCGCTTCCTGCTGGAGACTGGAGGTCGTAATCTTACGTCCGGTTATGTCGGAAATCAACTGCATCCAGAAAGGATTCCGTGAGCCACCGCCCACAATGTTCAACACAGGCAATTCCATGCCCCGGAATTTCTCGAATCGAGTCTGGAAGAGACGGATATTGAAAGCCACTCCCTCCAAAACTGCCCTGAAGAGATGTTCTTTCGAGTGGTTGAGACCAATTCCGGTGAAGACACCGCGTGCATTTAGGTTGTTATATGGGGCACCACCGGGGCGCATATAAGGTAGGAAGAGGACGGTGTCCTGGTTCAACGGTATCTTGCGGGCTGTGTCGCTGGCCTGTTTGTATAAATCCACACCTTTTGGTGCATCGCCATAGAGCGTCTCAATCGCCCACTGCTGGGCTATTGCTCCGGTGTACATGACGTACTGCGAGTGGTTAAGTCCCGGTACCAGGTGGTTGTGCACTATCACTTTGGTCTCGAAATCACCTATCGGTTCGGACTCAATCGTCCCGCCCCAGCAAGCCGACCCGATGTAGAAGTAGGCGTCACCGGGTTCCAGGGCCGCAGAGCCCGCCGCAGCAGCCGGTCCGTCTCCTGAACCCACGACCACCGGGATACCCTCCACAAGGTTTAACTGCTTCGCCGCTTCAGCGGTTAGTGACCCCATCACGTCGATCGATTCATGCAGTTCAGGGAAGCAGTCTCTTGTAATCTCTGGGCCTGCCGCATTAAACATCTCATCAGACCAGGTGCGCTTCTTCATGTTAATCGTGGCGCTCAAAGCCTGATCCGTATAATCAGTCGCAAAATTGCCAGTCATACGGTTGGCAATAAACTCCTTCGAGTGCAGGAACTTATAGGTCTTCTTGAAGACCTCCGGCATGTTGTCCCGGTACCACATGACGCGGAAGAGGGTATAGAGCTGAGGATTATGCCCCTGCATTGTGATCTCGTAGAACCTTTCATACCCGCCCAGTTTTTTAAAGAGTGCCTCTACCTGCTCTGAAGCGCGGCCATCTGCCCAGATGGGAACCTGCTCCTGCAACAGCGTACCGTCAGCGGCGACCGGGACCTGCCCCATCATCTGTCCACTGAAAGAGATACCGGCTACCTCTGCAGGGTTAAAACCGATCTTTTCCACCAATTCGCAAGTTGATTCGACAACAGCCTTCCACCAATCTTCTGGCCGCTGCTCTACCCAACCCGGGTGCGGGTAATAGGTATCATAAGACTTATAAGCGCTCCCCAGAAGGGTGGCATCCTTTTTAAACAAAGCTACTTTGGCGCCGGTGGTGCCAATATCATACGCTAAAAGTAACTCTTTCATTTCGTTCCTCCTTATTAATTAGTATGTGAATTTATTGAGCAATTCCGTTACGATATTCCTGTTTATATGCTTTATCCTATTTGGTT
Organism: Fidelibacterota bacterium; assembly: GCA_030665885.1. Lineage (GTDB taxonomy): Bacteria > Fidelibacterota > UBA2242 > UBA2242 > UBA2242 > BS750m-G69. The sequence continues at coordinate 9,750 of DAOUYY010000010.1, read as the reverse complement.
TTCCCCCACGTATTCATCGAACCCATAGATGATTTCAAGAGCATCCTCCGCAAGTACCCGGGAAGCTCCGGCGGCAAGCACAGCCATCACCTGACCTGTGGTTCTGACCCGTCCCAAAGCGATGATGCCGATCTTCCCTTCCGAAGCCCCAGCAAGCAACGCAACATCCTACGGGGTTGCGCTGGCAAACTCACCCAGCTCAAAGCCGGTACTGGTCACCAAGTCTTGAAAGTGTAACCACTATACAAGATCTTCTGGATAGCCTCGTGTACATCCCGGGATATTTTTTCAATCCCCAAGACTCCGTAATGGAACAAAGAAGCAATGTCTTTAACTTGCTTACAATCCCTTGTAACCTTCATTAACCTTATCCCTCGACCCATTATGTTTATTTGCGATACCCGGTTACTTCATGGTTGACAATATTGATGGTCTCAGGCATTTTCCCCTGTGCGATCCGCTCGTATTCTTCCACCAAGACCATATCCATAGCCTCCAGAGTCTCGTACGTGTAGGCAGCGATGTGTGGTGTAAGAATCAGATTTTCCAGAGAGTAGCTGTCTTTCATCTGAAGGAACGTGCTTTCAAACACATCCAGAGCCGCACCTGCGATCTTCCCGGTCTTCAGGGCTTCCACCAGTGCTGCTTCATCCACAATGCCGCCGCGAGCGGTGTTTACTAAGTACGCTTCCTCTTTCATCTTCTCGAACGCCTCTGTGCCTATCAACCCCTCCGTTTCCGGTGTCCTTGGGACGTGGATGCTTATAATATCCGCTTCAGAAAGGAGTTGGTCCAATGAGACATAGGTAAAGTCTATTTGCTTCGCAGCTTCATCATTTTGGAAAAGGTCGTAAGCAATCACTTTCATATCAAAGGCCTTGGCACGCCTGATCAAATTCTTTCCAATTTGTCCCGTACCAATAACCCCCAATGTCTTCCCCCAAACATCATGGGCTAGGATTTTATCCAAGTGCCGATTTTTTACCTTCCGATCTGCACAACAGATTTGCCGCGATAGTGCAAGGATCATCCCAAATGCCATATCAGCCACTGTACGATCGTTCATACCGAGTAAATTAGTCACGATAATCCCGGCTTCTGTGGCAGCAGCTATATCCACGTTATCGACACCTACACCATGCTTTGAAATCACTTTCAGTCTATCTGCCCTGGCAATTACCTTTTTAGTGATCTTATCAGTCCCGACAATCACAGCATCCTGCCCGAGTACCAGATCACACATTTCCTGTTCATTAAATGCTGCGGTGTGGTCGGGCTTCACAACTTTTATAGCATGATTATTTTTAAATGCATCCATTGCTTTTCCGCTTGCAAAACCAAATGAACGCGCTGTAATCAATATATTAAACATACATATCTCCGATAAATAGTTTTAATTATATTCTCATGGGACCAGGCAAATAAAATCTCCATTGATTCGAGTTCGAATGATTTAATGCACTTTCTGATTGAACTTGACTTTCTCGCCTTCCGGCCCGCGTATGAAGAAATATTTCACGCCCTTGTCCCATACACCACGTAGGAAGACCGGTCTATCAACCAGGATTTTCAATCCCGCAGCTTTAAGCTCCTGATAAGCCTGGTCGATATCCAACACTCCAAATGTGATATGGTCAATATAACCATCTTTTCGTGTACGGACTTCCTTCAAGTCGTCACCAAATAACTGGTAGAATTCAAGGATGAAACCGTTTTTCTCTACCATAGTGATATGGATTTTTTCGTCACCAACCGGGATATTCACATACATTACTTCTTTGAAACCGAACTGTTCATAAAACGCTTTGATTTGTTGGTAGTCTGTAGTTGGGATTCCAAGGTGAGCCCACCCACCAAGGTTTTCTTTCCGGCGATTTGGGTCTAACTCCAGGTGCTGATTGAACTCCACTTTTTCGCCGTTCGGCGACTTGAGGAATACGTACTTACACCCATCCGGAGGCCAGGAAGGGTTTGGGACGGGTCCGTCCGGTGTGTCTTTATCAAGCACAGCCCCCGCTGCTAGGGCATCGTTCATAGCTTTCTTGACATCAAGGACATCAATCGCAAAATGATCAATGTGCCCATTTCCTCTCGTCTTAATTTCTTCAAGCGCCTCTCCGGCTAACTGGTAAAGTTCCACCTGAAGGTTCACCAATTCAAGGAATGCGCGTTTAACCTCACCTCCCTCAACAGGAACGGCATAATGATGGACCAGTTTAAAACCTAAGATATCTCTATACCACTTTTGGGTCTTATCTATATCCACCACGGGAATTCCCACATGCTTAACGCCCTGAAAATTTCCTTCAAGCAACATGGCTGGTAACCTCCTTAACCTCTTTTTTGTTCACGAACAAAAGATCTACATTTTTTATATAAAAAATCATAGTTTAACTCCTTCGCTGACGAAGCATATCTATGACCACGGCAACTGTCAGCAAAGCACCCTGAACGATTTCCATGATGAAGGGATTTATACTTAAATGCACGCCAGCGTTTACAATCATCACCATCAAGATCGTCCCCATCATCGTCCCAATCACAGAACCCTGGGCACCACTCAAGCTGGCTCCACCGATAACCGCTGAAGCAATTGCCGTCAGCTCATAGCCGGATCCTCCCGTTGGAATGGCGGAAGACAACCGCGAGGTCATTAAGATACCAGCTATTGTACAAAGGAACGCGGCAAGGATATAAATCCCATAGATATTAAGCCTCATGCGAATACCGCTCAGCCGTGCCACTTCCTGGCTGCTGCCGATCACATAGATGTTGCGCCCGAAAGTAGTGCGTGTCAGTACAATATGAATAATCAATATGGCTGCAAGCCAGACCAAAACCAATGAAGGGATAGAATTAAAAAGACTTAACTTGGCAAACGTTGTAAATGATTCAGGTAAATTGGCGATCGTTCTCGCCTGACTGATCCATTTCACTATCCCTCGCAGAATTATCATACTTCCCAGTGTAGCAATAAAGGGAGGTAGTTTTATCTCGTGTATAATAAATCCGTGGTAGATACCAATAACAATACCAGCCACAGTCGTGATGAGAATGGCCGGTAAGATCGGCTTTGCCATATAGTTACCGCTGATCATCACAGAGACCAACATCGCCACAAGACCGGCCAGGGACCCGACACTCAAGTCAATCCCGCCAGAAATGATCACAAGAGTTGCTGCAATGGAAATGATGCCAATCACGGAAGCCTGCTTAAATAAATTCCCAATGTTATATATTGTCATAAAATTGGGAGTGACAACCGTCATAACAATAAAGATGAACACTATAATTACCAGAAGGGTCAATTCCGTTGTTAATTTGAATCGACTGAAGATAGAGATTCTACCGTTATTCTCTGCTTCTTTTTCGGTACCAGAAATTTGTTTCGTTATTTTATTTAAACTCATTGTTTACTCCTCACCTAAATCATTTTAAGAATCATCAATGAGCTGCTGAATTCAAGGTTACCTTGCAAGCCATACTTAACAGCAGTTCTTCATCTGCATCTTCCCGTCTGACCTCACCCATAAAATCACCCTCCGCCATTACCAAAATCCGGTCTGCCAGGCCCATAACCTCCGGCAAATAAGAGGAAACAATAATCACAGCTTTCCCCTGTTGGATCAACCCTTCAATAAAACGGTATATTTCAACTTTGGCACCTACGTCGACACCGGTGGTTGGCTCGTCCATGATTAAAACATCTACGTTTTTTGCAAACCATTTTGCGATAACCACCTTCTGCTGGTTCCCGCCGCTGAGGTTGTTTACCAACTGTTCAATCGAGGGTGTGTATATATTCAGAGCATCAACGAGTTTCTCAGTCCTGCTTAATTCATCTTTCCGGCGGATAAAACCAAGGTTTGTGATTTCACCATAGGAGCTTATATTAATATTATGCCGGACTGTCAAAGACATTGCCAGCCCCTGGAACCTCCGATCTTCCGGCACTAGCCCAATCCCCTGCGCCATAGCTTGATAAGGATGAGCAAACTTCATCGGCTTGCCTTTTATAATCACTTCGCCAGAATCCGGCTTCTCCACTCCAAAGATGATACGCATAATTTCGGTTCTTCCCGATCCAATCAGGCCATAAAAACCAAGCACCTCACCGCGCCTAAGATAAAAACTCAGATTGCGAAAATCGGGGTCTCTAGTTAAGTTTTTCACCTCCAAGAGAACCTCACCGGGTTCTGCTCGCCGGATATTGTACATCTCATCAATCGGTCTCCCAACCATCATCGAAACTATCCTGTTTTCGTCGACATCGGGGAGCGGATTTGTCCCAACCATTTGACCATCCCTCAAAACGGACACCGTATCACAAATTTTAAAAATTTCTTCCAAGCGGTGTGAAATATAAATAACACCAAGTCCCTTATCTCTTAATAACCGGATCAGGTTAAAAAGCGTATCAGTTTCCTCAATGGTCAGGTATGAGGTCGGCTCATCAAAGATCACAAGGTTTGCCTTTTCACGCACGACCTTCGCGATCATTATCATAGTACGATCTCCAAACGAGAGATTGGAAATTTTCCTGCGAGGGTCAATTTCCAATCCGAGATCACGGATTGTCTTTTGACTCTCCTTGTATACTTTATCCCAATCTACAAAGCCCAACCTATTCAAGGGGAGTTTACCAAGGAAAAAATTTTCCCCAACAGAAAGCTCTGGCACAATCATCACTTCCTGGTAGACTGCGCTCAACCCTTTCTTCTGGGCTTCAAGTGGGCTCTTAAAGTTCACCTCTTTACCATTGATATATATTTTCCCCGAGTCTTTCTGGTGAACACCCATCAATATTTTAATCAATGTAGATTTTCCAGACCCGTTTTCCCCCACAAGCCCATGGACTTCGCCTTTATGGACAACCATATCGACATTATCAAGAGCCTGCACTCCTGGAAATCTCTTGGAAACCTGAACTACTCGAACGAATTCTTTTCTGGGCCCGTTCACAATGCCATCCACTCTTTACTATATAATCACAAAGTGGTCTGCAAATCTGATTTGCAGACCACTTTATTCTTTTTTATGAATTTAGAATATTTCACAATTACTCTTCTTCGTATTTCAGAATAGTAGGATCAAGCAGTGCCTGCATTTCTGGTGTATCCATATTAGCCGGGGTCACAACCGAAGCGGGCATATTGACCGAATCTGGTCCATCTATACCTTCAAGCACAAATTCTGCAATTCCCATCGTTGCGTTGTATGCCTGGTCATAAGGAGTCTGGACAACAAGGCCATCCAGATACCCATTCCGCAAACCCTCAACCTCTAAGGGGTCAGCGTCAACTGCAATACCAACTAGTGAATCAGCCCGGCCGCTCTCTTCAATGACTTTCACGATAGCGTCACCGGTAACATTGTTCCCTCCGAAGAATCCCACCAGTTCATCACCATAGGTGGCAAGCTGGCTTTCCATCAATCCGATACCTTTGGTGATATCGTTCTCATTATATTGGGTCTCAAGGATTGTCATATCCGGTGCTAGTTCCTGGAGAGTGCTGACGAACATGTTAATTTTTTCTTCCAGGATCGGGACCACGATAGACATATGCACACCGGTTACACCGTTCAGAGGAAGACCTTTTTCCTGAAGTGCTGCCACATAGGCTTCCGCAGCCATTTTACCCTGTTCCGGTTGGTCACAATAGAAAAGCTGTCCATACTGTTCGCCAGTTAGTGGGGGCTCTACACCAATACTAATCAGATTGACACGTATACCTTTTTCAGTAGCTTCCTTCACCAGTGGAGCAACTGCATCAGGGTTGAGTTGCCCCATCGCAATACCATCGGGTTTCTTAGCAATCACAGCTTCAAGGGTTGAAATATATATATCAAACTGTTGCTCCTGCACTGGGCCAACCATCTCGTATTCGACTTCGACACCGTATTTCTTTATAATATCTACAATTGCATTCTCAACACCAACAGCAACCTGTACACCCCAATAACCTGAATCGGTCGAAGGCGTCAGATATACGATCTTAAGGGTTTCTACCGCTGGAGCAGCAACTTCCTCTTCAGGCGTTATTTCTTCCTCAGGAGTAGGTTCTTCAACTACAGGAGGTGCTGGAGGACATCCAGTAAGTGTAAGTGATAATGATGCAACAATTGTAAGAGTTACAACTGTTAGAATTAATTTTTTAATAAAATTCATTTAAAACCTCCTTATAAATTTTTACAACAATTTTTAATAAAATCTTTTTTGATATTTGTTTAGGTTTTTGCCTCAAAACATTAAATTACTCCTAAACAAATCTCATTTTTCTTTTATCATACAACCTCCTTTTAAAATAAATATGTTATTTATATTATAAAACTATGTTATTTTTTGTCAATAAAATGTTGAAATATCTTAAAAATTCCACCTTTTTTAATATAATTTATTATTATATGAATTATTTATTTAATATTAGGTAATTATAATAAATAATTAAATTTATAAGCTAGTTAAAAAATGAATAAAAACTCTATAGATATAATATATATAATATTAATATCAAATAATTAGTTCTATTCCATATTTTTTTATTTTTTCTCTATACTCTTGGCTTAGTCCACAATCAATCACAACCTTATCAAATATATCAATCTTGCCTATACTAGCAATGCTGATTTTCCCAAACTTGCTACTGTCAGCAATTAAAACTTTAACTGTTGCCGACTTTATGATTGCCTTTTTTAATTCTGCTAGCTCAAAATTTGCTAACATGATATCAAGTTCAGAAGAGATTGAATCACAAGCTACAAATGCAATATTTGCATTTATATATTCTAGTGCTAACTTGGCCAGATGTCCTAACATGCTATTAGTTTCTAAATTAAAAACACCACCAATCAAGATTACCTCAAAATTACTCATGGTAGATAATTTTTTTGCAATATTTACAGCAGTCGTAATTACAGTTAGCCCTTTTTTATCTATAATATTATTTAAAACCATTGAGGCCGTAGAACCAGCATCTAATATAACTACATCACCATCTTTGACCAAGCTGGCTGCTTTTTTCCCTATCTCTTCCTTCTTTTCCTTATTTATATTCATTCTGCTTACATATGACAGCCTGGAATATTCTGGGGAAGCAGCACCTCCATGCCATCTTTCAATAACTCCCTTTTTCTTTAGAATAGACAAATACCGTCTTATAGAGGAGGGTGAATACTCTACCTGTTTGATTAATTCATTAACAGTACAAAAACCATCATTAAGTATTATATTTTTTATTTTTTCTAACTTATCATTAACACTCATATTTTAATTTTAATGTTTAAAAAGTTATCAATAATTATTAAATTTTAATCTATATTTATAATAATATACAAAATTATTGGCCTATTCAACTAAAAACTTATAAATTGTCAGTTAAAATTTAAACTGTCCACTTTTAAAATTTATCTAGCACTAAATCAACTAACTTTTCCTTCTCTTCTTCTTCAGGTATCTTTTCAAGTTCCTTCTCAAGATTTTCAATATCATACTCTAATGTTATGAGTGTCTCAGGAACTGATAATGTTGAACTTAAATTTTCATTTAAAAAATTCCTGTTAAACATGCGTGGTTTTTCTTTCCAGTTAACTCTTCTTTTATGAGCATAATGTAGTCCATTTGGATCACCTAATTTGTCTTTGTCATTAAAAAAGTAGTCACTAACAACCTCACCAACTGCAACTATAGTATTGGAGGATTTATAAGCAATAACATAATCACCAATTTTTATCTTATCTTTAAACCTTGATAACACACTTGTAGCTTCTTTTACATTCTCGCCTTTTGGTAATTTATCTTTACATACTTTTTTTAATTCTCCCTTTTTCATATTAGTAATATCACCTACCTCATACCATCCAACTGCTAACACATTTGTTCTTAAAAATTGCTCAGCATACATGTCTTGTTTTTTATGTCCTATTACAACCCTCTGAATATATTTCTTCATAATAATTCCTTTCTGATAATAATATAATTTTTACATATTATTTTTCTGATAAATTATGTAAACCTAATTTTATATTTTTACTTTAATATTCCTCTCTCTTCTATAAAATAAGGTAATTATAATAATTCTATGAACAGGTAAATATTGGTGAAATGATGATGTGACTATATATCTAATGTTATGTAAAGTAGCATAACAATTAGACTAATTTTTCAAAGAAATTAACGAATTTCATTAACTTATTTTTTTCTTCATTTATTTTATTAATATGCCATTGCTTATTATTAATTGTATTCCACAATTTTACATGGACTGCTAAATGTGGTCTCCATTGCTTTTTTTCAAGAGTTTTTCTAATTATTTCGATTAGAGCATTTATTTTTTTATCTCCTATATCTAATAATTTTAGACCTTTCCATATTTTTGCTTCTCTCTGAGTTTTTGAATAATGGATTTGCATATCTGGATAATTTTTAAATATTGTTTCTAACTCCTTCTTATTTTCTTTTGTTGCGGAAGTTCTCCTATCTATAGAAAAATTTATTTTCATATTTGAGTGATCTTGGAAAAGCTTCTTTAGATTGAGAATGTCATTACGGGTTATATTTTTATTATATTCTTAAAAGTACTTTTTCTTTCTAAATTTACCCCAAGACTAACATAGTTATTTTCATAATTATAACCGGTGTTTATCTGTAAGTGATTCTTGAAATTAATAGCTAACCAACCTTCTCCATTGCGAAACTCACCATATTTTATGTCCTTATCTTTAAATCCTACTTTACTGAATGTTTCATAAAATGAAAGAATCATTGAACTTCTTAATAAAACATGTTTTAAAATATCTTTATTATTAAATTTACATTCAATTAATTCATTTGGAAACTTTATTACAGAATTTTTTAAATCTATAGTTATTCTATTAATTGTTAATACATTGCAAATATTTTCCAAATGCTGCTCAATTTTTCCAGTTCTGTAACACAAACCAACATATTTAAAGAAAGGTAGATAATCAATACATTGACTTAGTCCTTCTGAGAATTCTAAATTTATAGATTTATTAGGTGAATATTTAACCTCAATCCCAATAGTTTCTATATCATTACCTGTAGAATCCCATTTACAACCAAATACATCCACCCTCCTTTTATAATCAGCAAATCTTAAACCGAACTCATCAGTAATTGGAAAACAATATTTCATCTTTTTTAATTCTTTAGCTATTTTTGGATATAGATCTTTTTCATTTAGCATATTAATCACATTTAATTGTTTAAAATTAAATCTATTATCAAATATTACTTTTAAGCTATTTTTAATTCCTGTAATTATCACAAAATTGTATTTCTCTTTAATCTATATTTTTAGAAATTTTTTTACAATAAGGACAATATGGATAAAGATTTAATGTTTTTGATGATATGCAATCTCCTTTAATTGATTCAAAACATTTTTTGGCTTTTGCTCTTTGAATACTTGAAATTTCATCTTTTGTTTTAAAATTTTCAGGAAGTATATAGGAATTAACAATTGAATCTACTAAAAAAGCTGCAATAGAATCTTTTGGTTTAAATGCTTTGTTTAATTTCCAATTTAGATATTCTATATAAGTATTTATCTTTATATAGCCATGTTTTTTATTAATGATTTAGTTATATTTTTATAATAATGCGATTATTTAAATTTTTTTCTTAAAAATTTTACGATTATATCTGTATCTGTTCCAGGTGTAAAAAGTTCCTCAACTCCCATTTCTTTTAATTTAATTATATCTTCGTCAGGAATAATACCTCCACCA